>CALLZL010000735.1 GCA_937859575.1 uncultured Chloroflexota bacterium | reverse complement strand
GCCGGGTTCAGCGGGGGTTTAGAGGTCGAGCCGGCCCCCGGGGCCGGCGCCGCGACCCCGGTGCGCAGTTGTGCGGGAGTGGTGTCTTCTTCCGGGCAGTGGCTTCGACCGCCAATACTGGGCACAAAGATCATGGCCGCTGGTGCCACATGGGCCAGGTGCATGGTATCGTGGCCGGCACCGCTCGGTATACCGATTGCTGCCGGATCATGGATGCGGCATGCGCTGAACACCTGTTCGAAAAGCCAGGGCGGTGGTGTTGCCGGAGCGGCATCGGTCTGTGTGGCGATGTGCAGCGTCACGCTGCGACTGTCGGCAGCGGCACGTGCTTCGTCGAGGATATCGTGCCAGATACCTGCGATGAGCGAGATATCGAGGCTGCGAACCTCGGCAAATAACGTTACACGGCCAGGAACAACATTGCTCTGGTTGGGATGCACATCGAGCCGGCCAACCGTACCGACACAGCCGGGCGTGGCGCGGCAGCGCTCTTCGACTGCCAGAATAAGCACGGCTGCCGCCGCCAGTGCATCATGGCGCAGATCCATGGGTGCCGTACCGGCATGATCGGGGCGGCCTTCGAGTTCGATGATGGCCCGCCGAATACCAACAATTCCGCTGACGGCACCAAGCGCTGCGCCACGGGCGACCAGCCCCGGCCCCTGTTCGATAGGCATTTCGGGGCATGCTGCATATCCCCCCGGCTGTCCCAGCGGTGCCGTCATTTTTTGTGTTATGCCCCCACCCGCCGTGATCGCTTCAGCCAATGTCATACCGGCGTGGCTGCGTGCCAGCCACTCATCCGGTAGTCCGTTCACTAACCCACGGCTACCGACACACGAAACGCCGAAGTCATTGGCCTCTTCGGCCAGAAAATCGGCAATCAGCAGTGGATACCGCATGGGTATTGCTGCTTCGCTCAGCGCACGTGCCACTTCGAGTGCGCCGAGCACCCCCAACGTGCCGTCGTAACGCCCCCCGCCAAGCACCGTATCGGTATGCGAACCGAGCAGGATCGGCGGCAGATCGGCACTGCCGGCACGCATGCCAAAGAGATTGCCGACTGCATCAATGTGCGTTTCGAGGCCGGCTTCAGCCATTCGCCGACGCAACCAGCGCCGCCCGGCAAGATAGGCATCCGATGGAAAGCGGCGTGTCCAGCCGGGTGTATCCGGTTCGACAAAGGTCGCGAGGGTTGTCAGATCAGCCATGAGCCGTTCAAGGTTAGGCTGTGGCTCAGCAACAGGGTTGGTCACACTCATACTCCGCAGATCGAAACACTTCGCATGTATTCTACTGCTTTTTATCGCCGCTGATGCATATGCCGCAAGGGCAACCGTATCATGGCTGGGTTTGTTGATAGCCGAGGGTATGGTCGTTGATGATGAAGCCAAGATTGCGATAGAGTGCCGCTGCGGCGTGGTTGTCGAGTTGATAGTTGAGCGCGGCGGTGTGCATCCCGGCCTGCTGCATCTGATGCATGCCGCTGATCAGAAGGGCGCGTGCCAGGCCTTGCCGGCGGTAGGAAGGATGGGTGGCAACCGGCTCGAACTGGCCGATGCGTGTCTGTTCATCAAGCCAGAGCACCACACATGCCGCAATCTGCCCATCGGGTGCAATCGCAACCAGGTGGCGCCTGGCACCATAGCCCGGCGCATCGAGCACATACTCACGGTACTGCTCGGGTGTCCAATCATCATTGAATGCGGCGTTGATGACCCATGCCAGGCCGGCGGCATCATGAGCCGTAGCATGCCGAATACCGAACCCTTCAGCGAGAATGGCTGCTCCGGGCAGCGGGTTCAGGCTGCGCGTGGTGATCGCATCCCATTCGCGATAGTGGCTGAAACCGATCTGGCTGAGCAATTGCCGGCGGATGGTATCACGATAACAGACATCGGTGATCACCGGGGTATCGGGTGTACCATGGCGTGCAATGAGCTGTGCTGTGCGGGTGGCGGCGATGTGAAGCAGCCCACGTTCGGTCGCACTGCCGCGTAGCTCCGGTGCGACAAACAGGTCGAAGGCGGCACCGAAGCGGAACAGGATGCCGATCGCGCTGATCGCCGGCGCATCGCCGGCGATCAGGATCTGTTGATCGAATGGCACGCCACGCCGCCCTTCAACCGCGATACGGTGCGCCAATTCGCCGGGATGACAGTAACCGGAGCTACCGGCAGCGGCGATCCAGCCGGCCAGGGTGGCCTGTAACTGCGGCAGATCGCCTGGTGTGAGTGGCATAGATCCCCTTTCCTGTCAGTATCGCATAGCCCCGCTCCATGCGGTATGATAATGGCTCCAGTAGCGGGGGGCAAGTGCCGGCTCTCGGGGAGCGTGAACATACGAAGGTGATGCCATGATGAAGCGCTTTGAACATCGAGTGGTGCTGATTACCGGTGCCGGCGGCGCAATCGGCCGGGCAGCGGCGGCGCGTTTTGCTGCCGAGGGCGCAGCATTGATACTGTTCGACCGTGCCATTGCTCCGCTTGAAGAGCTGGCACAGCAACTTGGCGCACAGGGCTGCCATACCCTGCCGCTGGCAGCTGATGTGACCAGTGAAACCGATCTCGCAGCGGCGATTGGTACCGCCGAGCAGCATTTTGGCCGGATCGATGTACTGTTCAACAATGCCGGTATCGGTGGGTTGGATGCGACCGCGGTTGACATGGATGCCCGGCAGTGGGATACGATGCTGGATATCAATCTGCGAGGGATCTTTCTCAGTTGTAAGTATGGCGTTCCGCCGCTCGTACGAGCCGGCGGCGGCGCTATTGTCAATATGGGTTCATCAACCGGGCGACACGACACACTGCCGGGTAGTTCGGCCTATATGGCGAGCAAGGCAGGGGTCGAGGCATTCAGCCGCTCACTGGCGCTGCAGGTTGCGCCGCATATCCGCGTCAATACGATCTGCCCCGGAATCATCGAGACACCCCTCAGCATTGGCCAGAAGGCGGGTGTGTCGGCCGAGTCGTTCTTTGCTCGTTTTGCAGCGCGTATTCCGCTCGGGCGGGTCGGCCGGCCGGCGGATGTGGCAGCCGTGGTGGCGTTCCTGGCTTCCGATCAGGCGCGTGGCATGACCGGCACCGCGCTGTTGCTCGACGGCGGGCAAACCTTGCGGCGCTGGATCAGCGCACCGGATCTGGTACACTGAAGCCAAGTGCCTGCACCTCGGCCCGAAATCGTGCAATATTCGTGAGCTTGATCGTTTCGTAGCCGCGGATCAGATCGGGCAGTTCGGCCAGTTGGACTGCTCGCTCGTAGTTCGTCGGATTCAGATCGATGAGCGCCTGCTCGATCAGTTGACGATATTCACCGATCAGCGCCCGTTCTACGCGCCGTACATGCGCCATGCCGAAGATGTCGAATGGTGTGCCGCGCAGGCGGCGCAGCGCGACCAGCAGCCGATAGATGGTATCGAACCAGCTGCCGAAGCCGATCTTGTGTTGCCAGCCGAGTGCCCGCATGAGCGGCGGGTGGAGCTGGTAGTTGCGTCTGGCACCGACACCAAACTGCTGCTCGATCGCCTGCCCCAATGCCGGTGCCAGGCTCAGTCGCGCAACTTCGTACTCATCCTTGTAGGCCATTAATTTGAAGAGATAGCGTGCAACTGCACAACTCAGGCGCTGTTCGCCATGGCCAAGCGCCTGCTCGGCGGCCGCCACTCGCCGCACAAACTCGACATACTCCCGTGCGTACGACTCATTCTGGTAGGCGATCAATTCGGGGATGCGAAGCTCAAGCAGCCGCCGTAACTCGCCGGTTGCGGCGACCGATTCGAGCAGCGTGCGGGCGGCCGGTGTGAGATCCGGCGCACTCGGCGGTTGCCGGCGAGCTGCCTCGGCCCGATCAAGCCAGGCCGGGTCGGCCACCGCCATGCGACCAAGGCGAAAGGCATCACAGTTCATATGTACCGCTACACCATTGAGTTCGATTGCCTGCTCGATGGCCACGGCACGCACCGGCAGCAGGCCGCGCTGATATGCTGCGCCAAGCACGATCATATTGGCGGCCAGGCAGTCGCCGAAGAAGCGCTCGGCCAGGCTGATCGCATCAAGCACCACCGTCTGTTGGGAAACCTCTGCGATGCGCCGCACGAGCGGATCAACCGCCGGGAAATGAACCTCGGGCGAACGTACCATGGCACCGGTCGGAGTCTTGCTGGTCGAAATAACGGCGGTGGTGCGCTGGGGTGCTGCCCGCACCAGGTGCTGGTTGGCCGCACCGCTCAGCAGATCGAACACCAGGTAACAGTCGGCCGCACCATTCCCAACCCGGTTGGTTCCTTCCAGGGGGTGTGG
>CALLZL010000734.1 GCA_937859575.1 uncultured Chloroflexota bacterium | reverse complement strand
GCAAGCAGTACGCTGGCATAGCCGCGTTCCCAACGTAGGCGCACCTGCTGAATCACTTCGCGCAGCGTCGGCACTACCGCAACCGGTAGTGCTGCACCGACCTGATCGGCCCAACGCAACGGATGTTCGCTACCGGCAGCTGCATGCAGCAGCGTCGTCGAACTGGCAGTAGTGGTCTGATACTCGATCTCAGGGGGCATCAGGAATGGTGGGGGTAGGAGTTGGGCATCATCCGCACCGGCGAAGAATGTCACATTACAGCGGCGCTGTATCGCCTCGCGTGCCAGCAGCAGCAGCGCGGCAATGCCGCTGCCATCGCCGAGCAACAACAACGAACGGGTGCGCCCATCGATCTGAAACGGTCGGCCGAGTGGGCCGACCGCCGACACCCGATCGCCGGGATGCCGCCCGGCAAGCCAGGCCAGGCCAGGTTCGTCGGGCGCAAACATCACGCCAATCTGGCCGAGCGCCGGCTCGACACCCGCCACCGCCAGTGCACTCGGCAACAGGCGAGTTGTGCCAGCGGGCTGATCACACTGCAGCAACAGAGACTGACCCGGCCGCGCTTCGCGGGCAATATCGGGTGCATCGAAGCTCAGCCAGCAGAGGCGTTCGGTGATACTGCGCCGATCGGCAACCGGCAGCATGCGCTGTCGCGCCATCTTACTCCTTCGCCGCACACTGCGGCCGGTGAAGAATGATATATTGAGCCGCAGCAAGGCTGCCAGGCCACATACGACACACCATCAGTCATCAGTGCCAAGAATCCCTTCGAGGCGCGATGGTTGTTGCAGCGCACCGGTCGCGACACCAAAATTGCCCCGACGAAAAACAATCTCGCCCCGCCGCATGGTCAGCATCACCTGCCCCTTGAGCTGCTGGCCGGCCAGCGGGTTGTTGTGCCCCTGCGAAAGAAACCGCGTCGGATCGACCGTCCAGCTGCGATCCGGATCAAACACAACAATATCGGCCGGCGAACCGGGGCGTAGTGTTGCCGGGGTGCGGCCAAGCACACTCGCCGGGCCTTCGGTCAGTTTGGCGACCAGATCGACCAGATCCATCTTCCCGCGATGCACCAGCGTGAGTGCCAGGCCGAGCGCGGTTTCCAAGCCGGCAATACCGGGCGCTGCCAGGCGATATTCACACTCGACATCAACCCGGTGCTGCGGGGCGTGATCGGTTGCAATCGCGTCGATCGTTCCATCACGCAGGGCTTCAATCAGTGCTTCGGTATCCTCTTCGGTTCGCAGCGGCGGCGCAACCCGCGTACTGCTGCTATACGGCGGCAGCAGGCCGGGGTTCAGCCACGACGGCAGGCCAAGGCCGGCTTCATCGACCCGCTGCCGCCGTGAACGGCCGCGTGGCGTCGGTTCAACCGGTGGCGTTATGAGCGATCCCATCACCCAGCGGTCGGTAAGCGTCAGGTGATGGGGTGTTACCTCGGCGGTGATTCGCACACCCCGTTCACGGGCGGCACGGATCAATACAACCCCACCGGCAGTGCTGACATGGCAGATATGAAGATGTGCGCCGCTACTCGCGGCCAGTGCAATATCACGAGCAATCTGCACCTCTTCAGCTGCCGCCGGGAAGCCGGCTAAGCCAAGGCGCACACTGACCGCTCCTTCGTGCATTGCCCAACCGCGAGTCAGACGCCGATCTTCACAGTACGTCATCAGCGGTACGCCGAGCATCGCCGCATACGCCAGCGCATTACGCATCACCGCTGCATCGGCCAGTGGCAGATCGGCATCACTGAAAGCAACACAGCCGGCTTCGACAAGTTCGGCCATTTCGGTCAGCAGAGCACCGGCACGCCCCATGGTGATCGCACCAACCGGTTCGACAGTCACTAACCCTTCGCGGCGAGCCAAATCGCGGACTTGATGAACCACAGCCGCCCGATCCAGCGGTGGATCGCTGTCGGGCATGGCACAGATGGTTGTAAAACCACCGGCCGCCGCAGCCCGTGTTGCGCTGGCAATCGTCTCTTTGTGCTCGGCGCCTGGCTGGCGCAGATGGGTATGCAGATCGGTGAAGCCGGGAGCGATCACCGCCCCACGCGCATTGATCACCTCGGTGCCATCGAGCAACGGCTCCGGCGCATACGAAAGCTCGGCATGATCGATCACCCGCACAACACGCCCATCTTCCACCAGCACATTGCCAATCGTCGCAACCCGCTGCGCCGGGTCGATAATCGAACCGTTCTTAATCAAATAGCGCATGTCTTGCTCGCTTTCATGCTTCGCCGGCCAGCCGATAGAGCAGCGCCATGCGTACTGCCACGCCATTGGTTACCTGTTCTTCGATCACCGAACGTGCCGACACCGCCACATCCGGCATGATCTCAACCCCTTCGTTCATTGGGCCGGGATGCATGACGAGGCAATGCGGCGCGGCCCGCGCTACCCGTGCCGCTGTCAGCCCGAAGAGCCGGC
>CALLZL010000733.1 GCA_937859575.1 uncultured Chloroflexota bacterium | reverse complement strand
TGCTTTGCCTTTTGCGGGGTCGGGGCGCCCCGCCCGCCCCCGCCCGCGGCGTGTCTGCCCGCCCAAAACCCCCAGCAACACCCCACCGCCGGGGGTCGCCAGCACAGCAGCATCGGTCACCGCCACAACCGGTGGTGTATCAAACAGTACAACATCTGCTTCTTCGTGCAGGCGGGCAATAACGCGCTCCATTCGGCGTGACCCAAGGATGTCGGCCGGGCGTGGCGGCAGCGGCCCGCTCGCCAGCAGGCTCAGGCCGGCCACACCGGTTGCCTGGAGCGGCGGTGGTTCATCATCCTGCGCCAGGATCATGGTTGTGATCCCGGCATCGTTATGCAGCCCGAACAGCGTATGGAGCGATGGCCGGCGCAGATCGCAATCAACCAGGATGACGCGCTGCTCGGATTGCGCCATGGTCACCGCCAGATTGGCGAGCGTGGTTGATTTCCCCTCGTCGGGCGCAGTGCTGGTGGCCAGAATAGTGCGCAGCGGCCGGTCGAGGCTCGAAAAGAGCAAATTGGTGCGGAGTGTCCGGTAAGCCTCGGCCGCCGGCGAGCGTGGGTCGCGCAGGGCGACAAGCAGCGAATCGCGGTCATTGTGTGCTGATATTGTCATAATGCTCTAAGTAAGTCTACGACTATCGGCTTTAAGCCTGAGCGCTGCCGTTGCCGGTTCGGTTCCAACGGATGGAATGGCGCCCAGTGTCGTAAGCGTTACATAACGTTCGACATCGGCAGGAGTCTTCAGTGTATCATCGAGTGCTTCGAGCAGGAAGGCGAGCAGCAGGCCAAGAATCAGGCCGAGCACTGCCCCTGCCAGCACATTCACGCGGGTTTGCGGGCGATGGAGTATCGCCGGGCGGGCCGGCTGATTGACACGCACATTGATCCGATCAGTTCCTTCGATAGTTGTGTTCTGCTGGGCTATCAGTGCTGCCATATTATTACCGATCGCATCGGCAATCCGTGGTGCCATGGCTGCATCGGGGTAATCGACCTGGATGATGATCAGTTGTTCTTCGGGGCGTGGCTGGATCGCCACATGGCGTAACATCCAATCGGCGCTGCGATCGAGCTGGAGTTCGGCGCTAATCTTTTCGAGCTGGATCGGTGCCAGGGCTACCGAGCGGAAGCTGTTCATGCGATCACGCAACACAATCAGCAGGCCATTGTCGTAGCGGTTCGGCACCACCAGGTAGCTAGCCTCCGAGCGGTAGAGTCGTTCTTGTATCCGGCTGAACACCAGCGCACTCGCGGCGGCAATCGCAGCCACCAGCAGAATGATCCACCAGCGCCGCCGGATGATAGTCAGATAATCAGCAAGTTGCATGGAATTCCTCTTCCAGAAACGGGTCGTATCTTCATTCGTTGGTTGGCTCGTTCTGGTTCCTCAGTTCGCCGGTGTGCTCTGGTATACCCACGCTTCCGATGCAAAGGTGATCGCCACCGCCGCAACCAGCCCGAGCAGTGCACGCAGCAGTGTATCACGCAGCAGGGCTAGCGAGCCATTGATCCTGACAGCCGTTGTAGGTTTGTCGAGCACCACGACATTGAGCCCGGTGTTGGCGGCCGTGGCCGCCGGATCGCCCCAGAGTGCCATGCCGCGTGCAATAATCAGATCCGTCGCGCTATGCGCAATCAATGCCGCGGTGAGCGGATCGGCGGCGCTGGCGGTGAGTGCAACCACCCGCCGGGTATTGGTTGCGCTCAGGGCAACGCGCACCACCGCCGGCCTGAACGGCCGCCCGGAGTCTGTCAGTACTGCGGCAAGTTCGGCGGCAAATGGTTCGCCGCTGATAATCGCAGGCAGATCATAGGCCAGTGCGTCTTCTGTGTCAAAACGCCGGTCTTCGCTACGCGTCACCAACATATGAATCGTCAGGGCATAGCGTGGCGGTTCGAAGAATCCGACCAGCAGGCTGATGCAGGCCACCAGCAGCGGTAGCCCGATCAGGAGCCCGCGCCGACGCCCCAGGATCGCACGATAGCGGCGCACATCTTCCATCAGGCCCCTACCACGGCACGGATCCGCTGCGTAAAACGCTCGCGGCCGAACTGCTCGGCGTGGCGGCGGATCACACATGGATCATAACTGTCGGCAGCTGCTATAGCAATCGCTTCGGCAAGATCGGCCGGATGTTGCTGCCCGAAGAACCGCCCTGTGACACCATCCACGATGGTATCGAGCGCACCACCGGCCGCATAGGCGATCACTGGTCGGCCGGCAGCCATGGCTTCCAGCGGAGTAATGCCGAAATCCTCTTCACCGGGGAAGAGAAAGGCCCGGCAGCCCGCAAACAGTTCTTGCCGTCGGGTTTCATCAACATGCCCGAGAAACTCGATCGTCGGCCCGGCTATCGCTTCAAGTGCGGATCGATCACGCCCTTCGCCGAATACTTTGAGCGGCAGACCGAGCCGGCTGCACACCAGTACCGCCAGGTCGATCCGTTTATACGGCACTAGTCGCCCGCCGGTCAGGTAGTAGGTGCCTGGTGGTTGTGGCGTAAAGTGCGGCAGATCGACCGGTGGTGCAATCACGTCGGCACTGCGGCCATAGTAGCGCTGAATACGTGCCGCGACGACCTGCGAATTGGCGACAAAATGATCGACGCGCTGAGACGATACGACATCCCATAGTCTAACATGGCTCAGCAGAACCGACAAAGCCGCCCGAACGACAACCCCAAAACCTTCACGTGCCATATAGTCGGCGCTGCGCCATGCAAACCGCATTGGTGTATGGCAATAGCAGATGTGGCGTGCGCCGGGCGGTGGCAGAACACCTTTGGCAAAGGCGCTGCTGCTGCTGAGAATCAGGTCGTACTCGCTGAGATTAAACCCTTCGAATGCACTCGGATAGAGCAGGAAGTAGGCGCGGAACAAGCGCCGCCAGCCGGGTAGCTGCTGCATCCACGAGGTACGGATATCCCAGCTGCGGTAATGGGCCGGCATGGCCGCCGGATCATAGATCGATGTATAAACCGGTGCCTCGGGGAAGATATCGTGCAATGCTTCGAGAACCCGCTCGGCACCGCCATACTGGTTGAGATAATCGTGAACAATCGCAACGCGCACTGCCGCTGCACCCCGATCTGCCACTCACAGCCCCACTTCTGCATTGCACTGCCGTGTGGTAGTATACCAGAAGAATAGCGCACCTATTCATCGCGCAGGCGCGACATCACAGCCCTGCGAGACACTGAAGGAACCATGGCCAGACGACACGAGATAGGGTTTGAAGAGATCGCCCCGGATCGCTTTATGATCCGCGACATGCGTGCCATGCCATTACTGCGTGGCGAGGGCGAGATCAATGGGCGGATCTTCGAACTGCAAACATGGCGGCGCGATGGTTTGCTGGCGCGCCTGCGCGAGCGTGGTATCAGTGTGTTGACCCTGGCGCAGAAGATCGCAGCCCTGCCGCCGCTGCCCACCCCGCCGCCTGCCGGCCCGTTGATCTGGCGGCCGCTGGCGGCCGGTGAACGGTTCAGCAGCTTTAGCCCGGCGACACTGCGTTGGGAGCCGCTTGCCGAGGAAGAGCGCGCCGGGGTTCGTGGTGTGGTGCTGCCTGCCGGGCAACCGCTGCGGCGCCGGCGTGGTCGTGGCCCGGCCGATTACTACCTGGTATATGCCGATCGCCATGGTGGCGCGGCTCTCCGCTCGTTGAATGCCGATCAGGCGCTGTTGATCGGGTATGCCCAACTGCCTGTGGCGACGATCAGTGTGCAGGTATCACCTGATGATCTCTGGTTGCCGCCGATTGATCTGCCGGTACCCCACCATGATCTGCTACGCCTGCTGGCCGTTCCCCACGAAAAGGGCATGCGTTTTGGCCGATCTGCGCTACCACTGGTCAGCGAACTCCTCTTGCGGCTGGGGATCACACTTGTAGAAACAGCACAGGCCGGCTGACGCGATCGCCAGCCGGCCTGCTGCAGCGGGTTCTTACTTCTTGCGGTTGCGCAGGAAGGGTGGGATATCGAGATCATCGCCGCTGATATAGCCACCCGACTGACGTGGTGGCTGTTGCGGGCGTGGCTGCTGCGGTTGCTGCGGTTGTTGCGGCTGCTGCGGCTGCACGAAGGCCGGTTGCTGCACCGGTGTTTGCTGCGGTGCCGGGCTGGCCGTAACCGATGGGTACGAGCGTGAGCGCTGCAGCTTCGAGCTGGTGGCGTCGAAGCCGGTGGCGATCAGGGTGATCTTTACCTGCCCGGCCGGACAGTTCGGATCGATGACGGCACCAAAGATGATATTGGCATCCGGATCGACCGAACGTGCCACCACATCGGCCGCCTCATAGACTTCGAGAATACCAAGATCTTCGCCACCGGTCACGTTAAACAGCACACCCTTGGCACCATCGATCGAGACTTCGAGCAGTGGGGAGGCGATCGCCTCGTTTACGGCATCAACCATGCGGTTGTCGCCGCTGCCGACGCCGATCGCCATAAGTGCCGAGCCGGCCCGCGCCATGATCGTCTTGACATCGGCAAAGTCAACATTGATCAAGCCGCGCTGGGTGATCAGATCCGAGATCCCCTGGATGCCCTGACGTAGCACATTATCGGCCATCTGGAAGGCCTGCAGCATTGACGTGTTCTTGCTTGCCGTCTGCAGCAAGCGGTCGTTGGGGATCACAATCAGCGTATCGACCATCGGGCGCAGTTGTTCGATCCCCTGATCGGCCGTTTTGCGTCGGTGATTACCTTCGAAGGTAAACGGCCGTGTCACGACGCCGACCGTCAGCATCCCCAGATCCTGTGCGATGCTGGCGATCACCGGAGCCGCGCCGGTACCGGTGCCGCCACCCATCCCGGCAGTAATAAAGACCATATCGGCACCCTTGAGCGACTCATAGACATCCTCGGTCGTCTCTTCGGCGGCCTTCTGGCCGATCACCGGATTGCCGCCCGAGCCAAGCCCTTTGGTGAGCTTGTCGCCGATCCGAATGCGCAGATCGGCCTTCGAATGCATCAGCGCCTGGTGATCGGTATTGACGGTTACAAACTCGACCCCCTGGACACCATCGGCAATCATGCGATCAACGGCATTCGAACCACCACCACCAACACCGATGACCTTGATCTGGGCGAACCCTTCGTTCTGTGGGTTCAGTGAGCTGAAGTCCGGCATAATCCCTCTCCTTGTGTTGCGAAACTACGTATTGCGTTGTGTGTGGTATTGCGTCGCGCAGCAGCAGCTCGCACAACGCAACACGTCCTACGGTAGGAATTCGCGCAGCCAGTTCTTAAACCGTTCGTATGTCGTACCCCAGTCACCCCGTTCGCCGGCCGCGAGTGGGGGATGCGCACTGGCTGCTCCGTGGCGCATGCCCCAGCGTAACAGGCCGATTCCGGTGGCATAGGGTGGGCTGTTGAGTGTATCGGCCAGGCCGGTAAGCCCGCTCGGTGCACCAACTCGTACCGGGATCCCAAGCATATCGCGCATCAGTTCATCGAACCGATTGAGCTGTGCGCAGCCGCCGGTCAGCACAACTCCGGCCGGGAGCAACCCTTCGTACCCACTGCGCCGGATCTCGTTGTAGATCAGTTCGATCACCTCCTCTGCACGTGCCTGTAGGATCTGATTAAGCATCGAACGGCTGATCTGCTGCCGCTCACCCGGTGCAAATCCATCGACTTCGACAATATCTTCCTCTTCGGATGCGGCCTCGTCGGCGATTGCCGAGCCGTACTTCAGTTTGAGATACTCCGCCGTGTTATGCGGCGTCTGCAACACCAGCACAATATCGTTGGTGAAGTGGTTGCCACCCACCGGAATAACACTGGTGTGCCAGATACCGCCCTGAGCAAAGACGGCAATATCGGTGGTGCCGCCGCCAATATCGACGAGTACCACACCACGATCTTTGTCGTCGTCGGTCAGAACCGCCTCGCCTGATGCAAGGGGTTGCAGCACCATGTCGTCGATCTCGACGCCACCCTTCTGCACGCTCTTGATCAGGTTCTGGATCGCCATGACCTCACCGGTGACAATATGCGTCTCGACCTCGAGGCGGAAGCCCGACATCCCGATCGGATCGCGGATTCCTTCGGTGCCATCGACAACATAGGCACGTGGGATGACATGGATGACCTCGCGCTGGGTTGGAATAGCGACCGACTGTGCGGCCTCGACGGCGCGTGCCACATCCTGGCGTGTGATCTCGTGGTCGTTGCGTGCCACCGCCACTACACCGCGGCTATTCAGTGAGGCAATATGTCGCCCGGCCACGCCAATAAATGCAGTACCTATGCGATACCCCGAGAGTCGTTCGGCTTTCTCGACACTGGTCGCAATGGCATTGACGGCATCATCGATATTGACGACCACCCCTTTGTCAATCCCTTTCGATGGCGTCAGGCCGACCCCCAGAACATTAATGCGCCCGGTATCCTGGTGAACCTGAGCCACGATAGTGCAGATTTTGGTCGTGCCGACGTCGATTGCGACGATTGTGCGATGAGCCATAACGATTCCTCTTATCTCCCTACGAACATGCCATTGATCATCAAGGGGTCGGCGCTGCATCCTGGCGGTAATAGGGTGTCGCCGGCCGCAGATCGAGCATGGTGAATATCGTACCATCATCGCGCAGCGTTCGGAGCACGGCGAACTTTTCGTCAAGGCGCTCTTCACTGCCAAAGATGATCAGCTGCTGATCATTGGTTGTAATGGTGATCCCCTGTTGCAGATCCCAGCCGATCGACGCGACCGAAATACCGAGTTCGGTTGGTAGTCGTAAGGCCAGTTCGCGGCTGAGGTGCAATGCCTCACGATCGATCTTCATCCCAGGCTCGATCACCAGCCCGCTGTGGTCTTCGATCACCAGCGTATTGGTGACGGCACCAGTCGTATCGTTCCCGAGCACAAGCCCGCTTGAATCAACCAGGTAGCGTTCACCGCCTACCTGCCAGCGGACATCGGGCCGCCGCTCGATGATCAGAATATCGAGCTGATCGGGCAGCAGCACCCGTGCCGCTGCCTGTTCGACATAAGCATTCGTCAGGAGTTGCTCGGTCAGGCGATCGGTATCGACCAGCCAGATCGAGCGGCCGGTCGCGGCACTCAGGGCGATAATTTCGTCGGTTGCCAGAATTTCGGCACCACTGACACGGATATCGCGCACAACAAACTGCGCCGACATGGTGCTGTACCAGAGGCCTGCCAGAGCCCCGAACAGCATGATGAAGCTAAACAGTCGCCCTGAGGCGATCCAGCTCAACAGCAGCCGCTGTGGCCCTGGCAGCACAGCCGACTCACCGGCCGGGATGCGTGCCTGCTTGCGGCGGGCTGCGATCCGGGCGCGGGTGTTGGGCCGGTTGTAGTCGAATTGGTTCATGTCTGCCTCACCATCGATTACCGCCCTTCGAGTGCCAGTGCGATCAGCCGATCAACCAGTTGCGCATAGCTCATACCGCTCGCCTGCCACATCTGAGCATACATACTGACCGGTGTGAACCCCGGCATTGTGTTGATTTCGTTCAGATACAGCGTACCATCATTTCGATCAAGCAGGAAATCGACCCGCGCCAGCCCACTACCATCGATGGCGGCAAAGGCACGGATCGCGTAGTGCTGCACCAGTTCGGTAAGCTCAGCCGGCAGCGATGCCGGAATAACGATCTGTGATGCACCGCTGAGATATTTTGCTTCGTAGTCGTACCATTCCTTCGAAGGGATGATCTCACCGGGAATACTCGCCTGTGGATCATCATTGCCCAGCACACTGACTTCGATCTCGCGAGCGTTGATTCCTTGCTCGATGATAAGCCGCCGATCGTAGCCGGCGGCGAGTGCCAGTGCTTCACGAAGCGCCGCTCGCCCGCTCACCTTACTGATACCGACACTACTGCCCAGGTTGGCCGGCTTGACAAACAGCGGGTATTGGAGCTGTGCTTCGATTGCCGCGATCGTTGTTGCTTCATGCCGTTGCCAATCGACACGACGCACCAGTTGCCATGGCACCAGCGGCAGGCCGGCAGCCGCAAAAGCCGCCTTCATCATTCCCTTGTCCATGCCAACCCCCGAAGCCAACACACCACAGCCGACATACGGCACACCGGCGAGTTCGAGCAACCCCTGTACGGTGCCGTCTTCTCCCATGGGGCCGTGCAACACCGGGAAGATCACATCAAGTGAACTGCCTGCCGTCAGCGGGGCGAATTCGGCATAGCGCGCGAGTGTCGTGAGTGCCTCCGGATCGTTTGGTGCCGCCGGCCCACCCGGCAGTTTGGCCGGATCAGCCGCCGCAGTGAGCGCCGCGAGCGGATCGCCGCCCCCGATCCAGCGGCCATCTTTGGTGATACCGATCGGCACAACATCATATTTCGCCGGATCAAGCGACTGCAGCACTGCTCGCGCCGATACCAGTGAGACTTCATGTTCGCTGGATTGGCCGCCAAAGAGCACACCAACCCGGATCTTTGCTGTCATTCCTCAACCCCGCCGATTTCCCGTCGATAGACATCCGGCCCGAGTATCGCAATATGTTTATTGTAGAAGGCGGTTCGCGATAACCCCGAGTTGTCGCGCATTGCATACAGCTCGGATCGCTTTGCCGGCCACGACGGTGGGCCTGTATCGATCGTCGAGACATAGCTGCCGCCAACGCCATTGAGTGCATCGAGCACCCGCTGCCGGTGACCCCAGAGCAGATCTTCCGGTAGTGTCGCGGCGGTGAAGAAATCCATCTCGATCACTTCACTCGGCTGTGGGAGCGCTGCGCCACCGACGATCCGGCCGGCAAAGACGACAGCTGTATGGTAGCCGCCGAAGTTTGGCCGTGAGTAGAGCCCGACCAGCCGATCGATCACCACTTCAAACCCGGTCTCTTCGCGTACTTCACGCCGCGCTGCCTCAACAAGCGATTCGCCCGGCTCGATAGCGCCCCCCGGCAAACACCAGATCTCGAAATCTTCGCGGCGCGTCAGCAGAACCCGGTCGGCATCGATCACCGCAACGACGACTGCGATTGGTATGGGGGTGTTAGCCGACAATCTGTACCTCCAGTTCGAGGGTGATACCGAATTCACGCAGCACCCGCTCGCGGGCCAGTTCGATCAATGCCACAACATCACGGCTCGTTGCGCCACCAAGGTTCACAATATAGTTGGCATGTTTTTCGGCGATCTCGGCGGCTCCGACGCGTGTGCCTTTGAGCCCGGCAGCCTCGATCAGCCGGCCGGCGCTCTGGCCGGGTGGGTTCTTGAAGACACTGCCGCATGATGAACCCCACGGAGTTTTGCTGCGCCGCAGTGCTGCGGTTGCATCGATCTGTGCGCCAAGTACGGCCGGGTCACCACGCGTGAGCGCAAAGGCCGCTGCGACGATGATCGGCATGCCGTTGCCGCGCTGTGCCTTGAGCACACTGGTGCGATAGCCGTAGCCGAACCGCGCCACCGGCCATTCTTCGATCTGCTCGCCGACCAGTAGCCGGGCAGTTATGAGTGTGCCGGCAATATCACCGCCGTAGCACCCGGCGTTGCCGAACACCGCACCGCCGATGGTGCCGGGCAATCCTTCGGCCCATTCGAGGCCGGCCCAGCCCCGACGCGTCAGCCGGCGTGCCGTACCGGCCATTGGTGCACCGGCACCAACCCAGGCGAGTGCCTGATCGCCATCGACAGCGATCGCCAGGTGCTGATCGCGGAAGCGAATAACCATGCCCGGCCAGCCGCTATCGCCTACCAGCATGTTGGTTCCCCCACCAAGCAGCAGCGGCGGCAGATTGTGATCGTGAGCATACTGTAATGCGGCACGCAGCCCGTCGATATCGGCAGCATTGGTGAAGAAGGCTGCCGGCCCTCCGATGCGCCATGACGTATATTTTGCCAGCGGCTCGTTGTAGTGCAGTTCGATCATATTCTCTGCTGCATGCGATTGCGGAGCTTGACCGCCTCATCGACATGTTTGAGTGTCTCGCGGATGCGCAGTGCCTCGTTCCAGCGCCCGCGTGCCATTTCAGGTTGCCCTTGCTCTTCCGCGAGGTCGCCGAGCCGCTCAAGCGCCCGGGCCATGCCGATCTGGTCGTTATCGCGCCGCGCCAGGGTGAGTGCCTGATTGAAGGCATCCGATGCCTGTTGCGGCTGCCGTAGTGCACGCAGGGCATCACCGAGGTGTACCAGTGCAATCGACTGGCCACGCGGGTTTTGCGTCAGTTCCTGCAGGTCGCGGGCGCGTTCGTAATTGCTCATGGCTTGTGAATGACGCCCCAAGCGGCTCAGGATCGTGCCGATCACGGTATACGAACGGGCCTGCCCAACAACATCATGCAGCCGTTCGCGGATGCGTAACCCTTCTTCTGCCGATGTCAATGCTTCGGATGGTTTATTCTGGTCGAGCAGCACCAGTGCCAGCTTCTCGCGCAGGATCGCCTGGCCGATCAGGCTCCCGCGCCCCTGTTCGAACACCAGTGCCCGTGTATAGAAGCCACTGGCCTCGCGGCTTGAGCCGAGCACCCGGTAGATATCGCCAATATTCGTCAGCACGCGTGCCAGCTTGAGTTTGTCGTCGATCTGTTCGTTCTCTTCGCGTGCCAGCTGGAGCTCTTGCAGTGCCTCGAGGTGCCGCCCTTGCAACTGGTGTACTTTGGCGAGATGCAGCCGAGCATCGGTTTCGAGTTCACCGAACTCATCGCGTTCAGCCTCGATCCGTGCCTGTGCCAGTGTCTGCTCGGCAGCCGTGAGTTGCCCCAACTCGCGTTGCATGCGGCCGATCGCCAGCACGGCACGAATCTCGGCTTCGCGATTGCTATGACGCTGCGCTGCACGCAGCATACGCCGGGCGTATTCATACCCCTCGCGGTACTGCCCGCCGAACTCGAGCACCGAGAGCGCCAGAGTATAAGCGCGCAATTCATAGGTGTGCTGCTCTTCGACCGGCAGCCGCTCGATAAGTGCCAGCGCTCGCTCGGCCCACTGCCGCGCCCCGGCGAAATCGAGCCGTGTGACACGTAGCTCGGCAATCACCAGTGCCGTATCGGTTGCCGCAGCATAGGCACCTGCCTGCTCCCAGTGCCAGGCCTGTGCCTCACGCCACCCCTCGGGCGCACGCTCTTCGTGTCTGTAAAGCTGCGCCAGTGTCTCGGCAACCTGCCGGTGGAATCTGGTTGTTTCGTCATTTGCCACGCTGACACCCGCCTTTATTGTGTGCGCCGTTCGAGAAGTATCTCACCAACGCGATATCCGTCGCCGGCACCAAGTGTCACCAGGACATCGCCGGGTTGTACCAGTGCCGCCAGTGCTTCGGCTGCTTCAGCCACATCGCCGACGGCAACGGCATCGGGATGCCCAAGCTGTGCGGCCAGATGCGCGGCTGTGATCGCCGGGTCGAATGGTTCGCGTGCGGCGTAGATCGCGCCGACCCGCACCAGATCGGCATCAGCACAAGCGCCGTGCCAGCTATCGAGCAATGCCCTGGTTCGCGAGTATGTGTGTGGTTGCATATAGACGACCAGCCGGCGATTGCCGAAGCGGGCCCGCGCCGCAGCCAGGGTGGCGCGCACCTCGGTTGGATGATGGGCGTAATCATCGATCACCACGACGCCGCCGGCCTCACCCTTCAACTCAAACCGCCGTTTTGTGCCGTGATATGCGGCAAGTGCGCTACGGATCGCATCAAGTGGAACACCTAGCAGGGTAGCGGCGGCACTGGCCGCCAGTGCATTGCGAACATTATGATCGCCGGCAAGCTGCATATGAAATGTGCCGAGCAGGCGTGTTCCAAAGGTTGCTCGATCATAACGCCAGATGTCGAAGTGTGTGCCGCGAGCATCATGCTGCACATTGGCCGCTGCCCAATCGAGTGGTGCGATCCGGCACGACGCCGGATCACGCGCAATGAGTTCGTCGATACCATAGGTCAATGTCAGTGGATCATGTGCCAATGCGAGTGCCGCCGGGTCATCGCCACAGACGATCAGCCGCCGTGGGTCAGAAACGCGCTCGGCAAACGAACCAAACGCCGCGGCATAGGCTTCGGCTGTCGGATAGATATCGACATGATCCCACTCGATGTTGGTTACAATTGCGATATCGGGCGTGAGTGCAAGAAATGTGCGATCATACTCATCAGCTTCGATAACCAACGGTGCGTCTGCACTGCCCCAGCGGGCATTGGTTGCCAGATCCGGCACCTCACCGCCGATAACGAAGCCCGCATCGACCCCCGCCGTACGCAAGATCAATGCCAACAGCGCGGTGGTTGTCGTCTTGCCGTGAGTGCCCGCCACAGCGGTGATCGCTCGCTCGTGCGACCAGCCACGCCACAGATCGGCACGCTTCAGGATGGGGATCCCGGCCATTGCTGCGGCTACCAGTTCGACATGATCCGGCCGTGCCGCTGATGTTGTCAGCACCACATCTGCATCAGCGATATATTCGGCTGCATGGCCAATGGCAATTCGAGCGCCACGGGCTACCAGCGTGTCGGCCAGGGCACTATGCTGCATGTCGGAACCGCTCACCACGAAACCGCGGTCGAGCAAGACATGCGCAATGGCACTCATTCCGGCACCACCGATGCCGACAATATGGTAGTGTGTTGCCATACAACCCTTGCATGATACGAACAAGCGTGCTATACTGATAGTATCCAGCACCTTACGAGCCAATCGGTGAATGTTGCGGCAGTTCTTCGGTTCTTGCTCTGTCGCCGGCGTTCTTGCTATCTGCGCGGTGCGCCGCCGCCACCCCCGCCGCCATCCGGCAGCAGAATACGGTTGAAGCGGGTCAGGAAGATAAAGCCAAGCAGCCCGAGGAAGGCGACCAGGAAGACCGAGACGATCTCGATGTTGGGGTTCAGGCTGTTGAGTGCAATCATTAACGGTTCTGGGAATTCAACAAACTGCCGGCCTTCGGCCCAGAAGATCGCAAGCGCATTGACCAGTAACAGCGCGCTATAGAAGCCGGCAAAGGCGCCCAAAAGCCGTAGCTGGCGGTTACCGGCAAAGCCGCGCAAGCCGCCGCCCTCCCAGGGGCCGGTATAACTGATGCCGACGGCAAAGAGCAGTGTGAAGACCAGCACGCGGAGCAGCAACGGTGCTTGCTGTGTTGCTGGGATGATCGGTGATGGCGGCAGGACATCAACAAGCCCGGCGCTGATAAAGCCCAGGAAGCGCAGGAAGAAGCCGTAGAAGGCATTGACAAAATTGACGACAACCCCGCCGCCCTGTACAGTCAGCAGGTAGCCAAGTGTCAGGCCACCGGCAATAGTGACGATATAGCGGAAGCCGCGTGCCCAGCCGAACAACATCCAGCCCGCGAAGATCAGTGTGCTTACAAGCGAGCCGGTGAGGTCGATAATAATCTGGCCGTTTTCAAATCTCATACCGGATCCCCTCCGGATGCCAGCACGAAGAGCAGATCGGCAATCCTGCGGGCGGCATCAGGGCGTGCTAGTGCCCCCATGCGTTCCGCCATGGTCTTTCGTGTCTGTGCATCACTGAGTAACTGCTGGAGTTGCACGAACAGCGGTCCTTCCTCTGGTGTTGCAGCCGCAAGCATCGCGTGGTCGGCGATCTTCACGGCACCGCCATGGCGTACCAGATAATCGGCATTTTCGTCCTGATGGACGAACGGATACGGTACCAGTACTGCCGGCAGACGTGCTGCCGGCAATTCGCCAAGTGTCGAGGCCCCACTACGGCAGAGGGTGATGTCCGCCGCACCAAGGGCACCCGTCATGCTTGCCTGTCCATGCTCGGATCCCGTATCCGTGCTGTGCAGGTAGGGAAACAGGCGATAACGCGAACGCATATGCTCCGGTATGCGTTCGGCCGCCGCAATAAGTGTTGGTTCATCCCCTTCGCGCCCACACACATGGATGATCTGCGTCAATGGCAACAGATATTCGAGAAGTGCGGCAACGGCCATATTGATGCTCCGTGCCCCACGGCTGCCGCCAAACACGAGCAGCACCGGCAGATCGTCGCGCAGATGAAACATGGTGCGGCAGCGTTGCCGATCCAGCCGAAACAACTCGTCGCGTGTTGGGTAGCCGGTCACCACCAGGGGTGTACGCGGCAGTGAGCGCTGCGAATCCGCCGTCGAGCAGGCAACTACCGTTGCAAGGCGTGCCAGCATCCGTACTGCTAACCCAGGCACGACATCCGGCAGGTAAATGGCTGTCGGCACCCGCAACAGGCGCGCTGCGACAAACACCGGTACACACACATAACCGCCAGTACCGAGGATCGCCGCCGGTCGTTCGTGCCGGATGAGCCGCATGGCATCGCCTACCCCGCGCACTAGCGTCAGCAGGTTGCGCGCCAGGGCGAGCGGCCCACGCCCGCGCACGGCTGCCGCGCGTCCCGCATAGAACGGTAGGGTGCTTTCGCGGCGTACCAGCCCCGCCTCCATGCC
>CALLZL010000732.1 GCA_937859575.1 uncultured Chloroflexota bacterium | reverse complement strand
CACCAACCGGGCCGCAACACCACTCTGGGGGTTATGGCGGCGGGTACGATCACTGAGCCGGTCGTTTATTCCGCTCCAGCAAGCCAATCAACCGCAGCGTGCCAATAAGTGCGATCTCTGCCATGGCTATAACGATCTGGCATGTGTCAGTGCCTGCCCGGCAGGGGCATTACGGCTGATGCCGGTTGAAGAGGTTTTTCCGCTTTAGCATGCAGTGCAGAGTCATTGCACTGCTTGCATCCCGGGCACACCACCGCCGTTACCTAGCGGCCGGTGGAGGTAAGGAAGATTCTGGTCGGCGCGACTTCGACCGACACGTTGCCGATGGTGCTGAAGGCGCCACAGCGCCCCGCATGACATGCCCGCACACGGGCGTAGGTTTCCCCCAGATCCCGCAGGCTGTTGAAGCTGTTTGTGGTGGCCTGCCGTGCTACCGTCGTGGGGCCAAAGGCTTCGTCGGGGCTCAGTTGCACAACATAGCGATCGGCACCAGCGACTACCCCCCAGTTCAGAGTCACACGTGGCCCATCTACATCGAGCGGTGCAAGTATTGGTGGTGCCAGTGCCGGATCGGTAATAGCGGCGGCATGTACGACAAGGGCAAAGGGTTGTGGGCCGAATGGCACAGCAACCCCTTTCACCCGTAGGGTATACCTGCCGGCCACCGGCTCAGCCAGCATGATCGCTTCGTGATTATTACAGCGATCGGCACCGGCACTGCGGCAGGCAGGATGTCGGCTCAGATCGGCCGTCTGATTACCGTGCAAAGTGCTGCCGCCCGGCAGTTCGACTTCCAGATCAAGATCGTTCACCAGGCTGCGGCTTGCCGCCGCACTACCGGGGTAATCTGTCCAGACTAGTGTCACGCGGAGCGGGGCACCGGCAGTGATCTGCAGTTCTGTTTCGTAGCTTGCGCCCGTATCAAGGGCCTGCCCATCAAGAAACCAGATCTGATCGGCAGCAGGGGAGAGATCAACACTGGTGGGCAATGATGCGCGCCCCCATCCAGCGGCATTATTGGGCCAGGCGAGCGGAATTTCCGGTAGTGCAACACCATACTGGCCCGGTGCGAGATCCACAGAGCCATTGAGCAAGAGTGCTTTGATGAGCGCAGCTGACGGCTGGCCGACCATGCGATCACGGGCAAGCCACTGGCGCACCAGTGCCGCCATACCACTAACCAGCGGAGCGGCCATCGAGGTACCGCTACGATAGCCATAGTGGGCATTCAAAGCCGTACCGGCACTTGCGCCAGCCGCATGGGTTCGGCTGGAAATAATACTCGTGCCGGGTGCGACGATCTCGGGTTTGATACGGCCGTCGCTACTCGGGCCACGACTCGAAAATGCAGCCAGGCCGGCTGGGTTATCGCTGATCGGGTCGTCGGCGATTGGTGCGGTGGTAAACAGCGTGCTGCTCGAAGAGAAATGTTTCCAGCAGAGTTGCTCGATAATCAGTGCCGAGCAAGGGCCGCCATTCCAGCGATCGGACTCAGAGGCACCAACCGCCAGGACATTCTTGGCACCGGCGGGGGAAGCAATCGAGCCGGGATCGACACTGCCGAACGGTGCGACAGCATCGGTGCCGTAGTTGCCGGCAGCTGCAACAACCAGCAGATCAGGATGTTCCCAGAGAAACCGATCGACATCGGCATCCCACTGCACATAATCGCCGGCCGTTTGTGCGCCAAAGCTTGCATTATGGATGCGTGCTCCTGCAGCATACGGTAGACTCAAGAAGCCGGAACCGATCGGTAGACAGGCGAGATTCCCCCCGCCATTCGATGCATTCTGTATCAGCAGATCGGCTGCCGGGGCGATTCCGGCATAAACACCACCCGATAACGCACCATTTCCGGCGGCGATCCCGGCCACATGCGTTCCATGGCCATGGCTGTCGCTCCACTGAGTCGGGCTGCAGGTGTTATTCAGGGTTGCCGGGGGAATGCCGAGCCGCACACGCCCATGAAAATCGGCGCTCAGGGCCTCCTGGACATCAAGCCCGGTATCGGTAATCGCGATAAGCTGGCCGGCACCGCTCAAGCCAAGCGTATCGTACACCAGGGGGGCACCAACGATCCCGCGGCTACGGTCGTTAAACAGGGCGACATTATGTAACGGCTCGATCCAGACCACATCATCGTTGGCAGCAAGCTCGGGCAGCCGGTTGGCCGGCACTACCACATGCAGGGTGTTTCCGGTCGATCGGGTGATCTCGCCGTTCAGATCGGTAATAACACGCATCAGGGAGGTGCCGTGACGATCGGGTGCCAGATGCAGTACAAGATCAAGCGGATCGGAATGGGTTGCTGCCGGATCAAGCACCGGATCAAGGCGGTAGGCCGGTTCGTACGGCCCGGCCCAACGTACTCCGGCGAGACCAGCGGCAGCCGCAGGCAGGCCACGCACAACAAAGGCATACTGTGGCAGATAGAAGAGCGGTGTCAGACCGGCGGCATGCAACTGCGCGTGTGTCATGGCGCCGGGGGGCGTTGCAAACTGCACAATACTCAGCGTTGTCGCAGTTGATAGACGTTTGGATGGGAATGGATCGAGAAGCGGATCAACAGCCCCTTGCCGCAGATAGAGCAGGACTTCCGCCGGGGGTGAGCCGGCCGCTCTGGGTGCTGTTCCGGCCAGCGTCAGTGCAACGCAACACCAGATGAACAGCCAGCGAATGGATCCCGAATACACATGCTCCTCGCTTACCTGGGCCACAAAATCGGCGAATATCCGGCCTATCCGGCCTAACCGGCCGCATGACAAATGGCTCTGCCATGGTATGACGAATGCGGCATTCCAACCAGCGTACTCTTCTCCTACACTTATAGCCAGGTGCAGAACGATTGATCATTGGGACCGCGCGCATCTTGCGCGCTGCAGGCGGGACGCCCGCGCCCACAGGATGCGGATGGCTCAAGATCCCTGGACCTAGCTATAGTGATGCGGACACATTTGATCCGCAGATACGCGAGTAGAGTTGTGACGATGTGGATGCCGCTCGTTGATCGATTACTCGGGCTGCTCTTCCCCGAGCGCTGCTGTGCATGCCGCCGTAGTGGTGCGGCACTGTGCATGCCATGCCGCGGCGCTCTTGAGCCGTACAACGACGATATTCCGGCGGCATTAGTGCTGCAACACGAAACCCGGATCCTCTATGTCTACGACCAGCGCTTGCGGGCGGCCATTCATCAGTTGAAATTTCGCCGGCAACGTCGCCTGGCACGACCACTCGGCGAACTCATGGCATTGGCATGTGATGCGTGGCAGCCGGATGTTGACGCAATCATTCCGATCCCACTGCATGCCGCACGCCAGGCCGAGCGTGGCTTCAATCAGGCCGAAGTACTGGCGGCTGAAGTAGCCCGGCAACACCGGGTACCGCTGATCGGTGAGAAGCTGCAACGAGTGCGGGCAACCCGGCAGCAGGCCCGCTTGAATACCGCTGAACGCGCCGATAATGTTGCGGAGGCATTTGCCTGGAGCGTGGCGGATCCGCCGCCGCGGCGGATCTTGCTGGTCGATGATGTGCTGACGACCGGGGCAACCATGGCGGCGTGTACGGCGGTGCTCCTCGCTGCCGGAGCCGAAAGGGTCTCTGGCCTGGCGTTGGCGCGTAGCCGGCTTGCTCTCCGACCAGCAAACAATCCGGCGATCCACACGCTTCGATAACCGGATCGTGTGGATCGCCGGTCGCCTGCATTGCCACAGATCCTACCAGCGATTGCGCTGGCCCGGCATTTGGGCACCGAAGATGGTCGGAGGAAGCTTGAAGCCATGCGCTTCGAGTTTGGAAGTAAAGCGCGGGCGAGTGCCAGTCGGCCGCAACTCGGCCATCACCTTGCCGTCGGGGGTTTTGCCGAGCGTATGGAGCATGAAGATATCCTGCAGCACCACCACATCGCCTTCCATCCCCTGGACTTCAGTGATATACGAGACTTTACGCTGGCCATCATCGAGGCGTGTCTGCTGGACGATCAGGTCAACCGCCGAAGCAATCTGTTCGCGAATCACATTCACCGGCATATCCATACCGGCCATCATCGCCATGGTCTCCATACGAGCGATAGCATCGCGTGGTGTATTAGCATGCAGCGTCGTCAGCGAGCCATCGTGGCCGGTATTCATGGCCTGCAACATTGCCATCGTCTCGCCACCGCGACACTCACCGATCACCACTCGTTCGGGGCGCATACGGAGCGAATTGATCACCAGATCATTGATTGAAACACGCCCCGAACCATCGATTTCGGCTGGTTTGGCTTCGAGGCGCACGACATGCTCCTGGGCTAGTTGGAGTTCGGCGCTATCTTCGATCGTCACGATACGTTCGTCGTTAGGGATAAATGACGACAACACATTCAACAGTGTGGTTTTACCGGAGCCGGTACCACCCGAAACAACGATATTGAGGCGACTGACAACGCATGCACGCAGAAATTCGCCCATTTCGACCGTGACTGAGCCGAACTTGATCAGATCCTCGACCTGGAGCCGTTTCTTCGAGAACTTGCGGATGGTGATCGATGGGCCATCAATCGAACAGGGAGGAATGATAGCATTGACACGCGATCCATCCGGCAAGCGTGCATCGACCATCGGCCATTTGCGATCGATACGCCGCCCAAGCGGACGAATGATTCGGTCGATGACCTTCATTACATGCTCATCGTTGAGGAACGAGATCGGCGAAAGTGTGATCTTCCCTTTTTGTTCGATATAGACAGTATTCGGACCATTAACCATGACTTCGGTTACGGAGTCGTCGCGCAGCAGCGGTTCGATCGGGCCAAAGCCAAACAGTTCGTCGATAACCATGCTATAGAGGGTTTTCACCTGTTGATCGCCAAGGTTGACACCCGTCTGCCGGTAGTAGTTCGTAAACCGCTCCTGCAGCATGCGTTCGGATTCGGGGGTGCGTTTCAGTTCGGTCTGGGTTCCCAACGAACCCTGAATACGATCGACGATCCAGAGTGAAACCTCGAGCATGCGTTGTTGGGTGATCTCGCCAGCCGCCGGGGTCGCGGCAGTGCGTGGTTCGGCAACCGGGCGCTGCTGCTCGGCAGGAATGCTCGGCAGGTCGGTTGGTATGGTTGATGGGGATGCCGGCGCCGGCTGCGCCGGAGAGGTCGGCGTCTCCTGCGTTGGCGGCGGGCTACCAATACGTTTGAGTAGACTCATCTGACGATCTCCCTCTCACGATAGTTTGACGAAGTAGGCATCGTAGGCTTTATCGAGCAGATCCTTGGCCATTGCCGGTGACATATTCCGATAGCGAGCTTCATCAAGGATCTGATCACACAGATCGCGTGGATGGCACGAGCGCAGGTCGCGATTGTCGCGGCGGTAGCGTTCGAGCAACAGATAGCGCAATCCCTCGTCGCTATACGGGATACCCCTGGACTTGGCGACCCGGCGAAAGATCTCGCGATACTCATCGGGGCTCGGGTTGCCCACTTCGATCTTATGGCGGATCCGGCGCAAGAACGCATCATCAACCAGATCCTGCGGCGACAGATTGGTCGAAAAGACGATCAGGACATCGAAGGGAACCTGAAGCTTCTTCCCCGTC
Source organism: uncultured Chloroflexota bacterium (assembly GCA_937859575.1). Lineage (GTDB taxonomy): Bacteria > Chloroflexota > Chloroflexia > Chloroflexales > Roseiflexaceae > CALLZL01. The sequence goes on along the minus strand of CALLZL010000732.1, from coordinate 8,724 downwards.
TGGAGTGCGAGATAGTCGATCTTCTTTTCGAGGGGAACAATCCAGCGGTTGAGCAGATCCTGCGGCCGGCACTTCTGACGGCCAAAGTCGTCGATCAAGAAGAGGCCGCCATTGGCTTTCATCTGATATGGTGCTTCGTAGACTTTGACGATCGGGTCGAAGATCAGTTCGAGCTGTTCGAGGATCAATTCGCCGCCAACGACCACCTGCGGGCGTTTGCACACCAGCCAGCGATGATCGGGTTGGGGTGGATGCGGTAAGGGTTTGCCATCGAAGCCGACGCGTTCTTCGGGCACCTGGACGGGTGATTGCGGCAACGCGTTATGGTTGAGCGGATCGAATACTTTAATAACCTGGCCATCGATCTCGACGCAATAGGGAATGAGCACATGGCCACCCATCATATTGGCGATCCCTTCGGCGATGGTCGTCTTGCCGTTGCCGGGTGGGCCATAGAGGAAGAGTGAACGTGCCGAATTGGCAGCCGGGCCAATTTTATCGAGCATGCGATCATTGACGACCAGGTGCGAAAATGCCTGGCGAATCGCTGCCGCATCAACCACCATATTGCCGATCGACTGGCGCTGCACCATGGCGATATATTCATCGATCGGCACTGGTGCCGGGCCGGCGTACTGCGAGCGATCCAGCACCTCGTTGACTTTAAGGCGACCTTTGGTTGCTATCACATACTGAAATGATCGTTCGCCGAAGCCACCCTGCGCCCCAATAATATCAACGAATTCTTCGAGCTTAAGAAACTCGAGCACCTTATCGAGCACGCCATAGAAGGGGAGTTTTGTCGTTTCGGCGATCTGTTGGGCGGTAATATTGCCCTGAAAATAGATCACCTTCAGCACCAGATCATTGAGAAACCCCATATTCAGCCCGGTTTCGGCGATCGACGTCGGCTCCGGCGGCAGAGTCGGCGCAGCACCACTGGTGGCCCCTGTATCGGAGCGTTTCTGGGCTTCGGCAAACTGGTTTGCCATGAAACTCATGCTGGTTCCTCCTGCGGTGTATCGGGCAACCACGGGGTGGGGCGGACACGACTGATCGCTTCGATCGGCGCAACCATGGTAATTACAGCATAGGCAACGAGCAGGAAGCTGGTGTAATAGCGTTCGGTTTCATCGCCGGCGCGATAGATATGGGCATCCGTGATTGGCAGAAAACGCGAACGGGCTTCGTTGAGTTCATCTTTCATACGCCGGTCGGGGCGCATGTGGAAATAGCCTACCACCAGATGTTCGCGGGTCTGTACAAGGGTATGCAACGCATCTTTCGGCACACGAACCGAGAAGAACTTGCCGCGCTCATTGACCCGCAGGCCCATATCGGCCACAGCGAGCTGGGGTGCCTCATCATCGGTCACTCGTTCATCGGCCCAGGGGATGGTGCGCAACTCGGCCATCGAGTCGAGCTCACAGACGAGCATGATCTGCGTATAGGCGACAACCAGAAAATCAGAGCGATAGAGTGGCTGCTCGTCAACTGAGTAGACATGGGCATCGGTAATCGGCAGGAACGGCGAGGTATCTCCATTGAGCTCATCGGTCAGCCGGTTACCGGGGCGCACATGGATCGAGCCGACGATAATGCGATCATTGGTATAGATAAAGGCGGCAACGGCATCCTTGGCGATACGCGGGGTGAAAAACTTGCCCCGTTCGTCGATCCGAACGTCCATAGTTGCTCCTGCTCTACGCGGCGGTGCGCCATGCAACGTAACGGCAAAGGCTATGAAGGCGAAAAGAATAGCCGGGCGATGCCGACGCCCGGCTATAGTATATCCGTTCCGTAGGCTACTGGCAATAGCCCGATGGGTCGGGGTGTGCCTCTATCATTACCGGCGTGTCTTCGAGGTCGCTTCGTGCTGCAGGTTTCTAACCAGGTGCAAAACGATTGATCATTGGGGCTGCCCGCATCTCGCGCACATCCGGGCGAGACGCCCGCGCTCCCAGGATGCGGATGGCTCAAGGTTTCTGCACCCGGCTGGCCATACACGCGGCATATACGGTAATTACTCTTCGTTCATGTCGTCGTCTTCACCGATATCCTGCTCGATATCATCGAGGCCGAGTTCTTCTTCCTCACCGCCGAAGGCTTCTTCTTCCACTTCCTCGCGATCATCGCTGGTATCGTCATCCTCGAGCATATCGTCGCCATAATCGTCGAAAGCGACCCCCGAGGGGTAGCCGCGCATGGCACCATCGCTGAGCGAACCGGGGAACGACACACGACCGCGCTGGCTTGGATCCTGGTAGATCTCGCGGATGAGGACGCGCACCTTGGTGCCGTGGATCTGAGCAATCGCAGCAATATAGCGATTCCCGCCGGACATCAGTTCAGCAAGCCGCTGCGCCAACTTGGGTTCGACACGACCGATCATGTTGCCGTCGGTATCGATGACGACAACATGCCGCCCTTCGAGGCGCAGTTCAACCTTTTCGCCCGTCACAACAGCACCAAGTGATGGGCTACGCGTCACATCGATCAGCTGGGTAATTGCCGTCTTACCTGTTTCGGTGATGAACAGGCGCAGATCAACCAGCTGACGGTTTGTCTTGACCGGTATCGAGCCGGAGCGTGCCAGAAGCTCTTCAATACGTTCAAGATTCTTGCGGGCGATCGGGTTGTTAGGGGTCAGTTTGAGTGCACGCTGATAATAGTCGCGGGCATCTTCCAAGCGATTAAGTTCGAAGTAGGCTTTACCAAGCCGATTCAGCGTATCGGTATCTTCACCGATCTCGATCAGCTGTAGATTCACATCAACGGCCTCCTGCCAACGGTTGCGGGCCGCATGATCGATCGCCTGGCTCTGAAGGCGGCGCTGGAGGCGCAATTTTTCATCCTGCCTGGTCAACGGGATCTCCTTGAATACTGAACGATAAACAGCATCAATACAATGCGTTAAACTGCACTATCATACCATATTCTATAATGCCGCCAATATCTGTGAGCATGCACTACTACCCCCGGGCCACACCCAGATCAGGATTGGAGGCAGACTTCGAGCAACGGGTTGTTGACACACGTCAGCAAGGCGAGCAGCGCAACGCCATTATTGGTCGCATGGGCGACAAAACAGGGGAAAACGCTGCCGGTACGCTGAAACACCCAGGCGAGTACCAGGCCGAGCAGAAAGGTCGTGGTCAGCAACACGATCTGCCCTTCGGATGCAGCAAGCATATGGGCCAGTGCGAAGACCGCCGCGCTGATGAGGTATGCCGCCGGCCGGCTCCAGGGGGCATCGATGCGGTCGAGCGATCCAAAGAGGTAACCGCGGAAGAGAACCTCTTCACCGAATGGCACAATCAGGGCGGCCCCGATTGCAAACAGGATCTGTGCCAGATACTGGCCCTGATACAGCGGGTATTGTGCTGCCTGGTTCTGGCGGATGCCGAAGGAGAGGAACAGCGTGCTGAGGAGCGCGTTGGCCATCAGGGCGATGATACCGATACCAAGGCCGATCAAGAGCAGGCGTAGCGGCCGCTGTGCCTGGAGCCCGAGCACGCTCAACGGCTCGTGGCGCAGGAACCGCACGCGCACGATCGGCACAGCCACAAACAGGATGTTTTGCAGCACCAGAATAACCAGAACACCGCCGACACCAAGGAGCTGGATCGCTGCATCCGGCGTGAGATTGGCGATCTCGGCAGGGGTCAGGCCGGCCTGCAGGCCACGCACCAGCAAGAAGAAAATGCTTACCACCAGCGACATTGCAATCGTCGCAACGATGATCAGCGTCAGATCAAGCAGCACGTGCCCGATCAGGCGGCGCGACCCCGTGCCGGCTGGGATGGTCGGCTCCGCTTGCATCAGGCGGGTTGCACTTCGCGCAGTAGCGTGCCACGTAACGACCATGGCCCGGTCTCGTCGATCTGTACCAGTGCCAGGCGACCCACCCAGTCTTCGGGATGGCTGAAGAAGACAAGTTTATTGCCGGGGGTACGGCCACGCCACTTCCCTTTGTGTTCGCCTTCAACCAGAACTTCCACCGTAGTGGCGCGTAATGCGGCATTGCGTTCGGTGGCGATCTGTTCCTGGATGCGTTCGAGTTCGATGCGGCGCAGCTGTTTTTCGCCTTCAGCGACGGCAAGCGCCTCATCAGCTTCCATGTCGGCGGCACGGGTGCCAGGGCGTGCCGAATAGGCCGCAATATGCACTTTATCGAAGCGCACCGTTTCGATCAAGCGGCGGGTTCCATCGAAGCGCTCACGCGTTTCGCCGGGATGCCCGACGATGATATCCGTCACAAGCGCAACATGCGGCATGGCGGTGCGAATCTTTTCGACCAGCGAGAGGTAGCGGGCGACGGTATAGCCGCGCCGCATGATCTTGAGCAGTGCATCATCGCCGGCCTGTACCGGCAGATTGATCTCGGGCATACAGCGAGGCAGTTCAGCAATCGTCGCAATCAGTTTGTCGGTCATCCAGGCCGGGTGTGATGTCAGGAAACGCAGCCGTACCAGCCCGGGTACATCGTGAACGGCACGCAGCAGATCGGCAAGATCCGGCCGCCCCGGCAGATCGTGGCCCCACGAATCGACGATCTGGCCGAGCAGGGTGATCTCTTTGGCACCACGGGCAACGATCCGGCGCACCTCTTCGACGATCTCTGCGAGTGGGCGGCTGCGTTCGCGGCCACGCCGTAACGGGATGACACAAAAAGCGCAGCTCATGTTACAGCCATACTGGATCGGCACATGCACCGACACCGGTGGATGCGCCCAATCGGCAACCGGCAGTGCCGGCTCATCGAGTTGATAGATTGAATGAGGCGCCAGAGCGACGACCTCATCGACGGCCGACGGCGACACGAAATGATCGACCATGGGCAGGCGCTCGCGGAAGATCGACTGATTGCTCGGGCCGACCATACAACCCCAGAGAACGATTTGTGTATCGGGCCGGGCATGTTTAATGCGTTGCACATCGGTCAATTTGCCAATAATGCGTTCTTCGGCCGATGCACGCACACTGCACGAATTGAGCACAATAAAGCTTGCATCGTCGGGCCGTTCGGCTGGAGCATACCCGACCCCCTGCAGCGCTGATTCGAGGCGCTCGGAATCGGAAACATTCATCTGGCAGCCGACCGTCCAGACATAATAGCGGCGCTCACGCGGCGTTGTGTCGCGTGAGGTGGCGCGTAGCAGGCTCAGCGCATCATCGGTTGGGAAGAGTGTCAGTGTTTCGCTCATTGGTGTTGCAGTACTCACATGGTAGTGCCTGGCGGCAACATTTCGTTAGTTTCGATAGCTGTTGCCTATTATACCCGGCGCTGTGTGCCTCTGCAACCGATGTGCGCTTGAACCGGGTGTGTCTGCGATTGCCTGTGACCTGCCTTGCGGTGCTATGCTTGATATATGGCAGCCGACCGGCACCGGCTGCCGAACAGCATATCTGCCGAGCGTATTCCTTTTCAGGATGCTGAATATCCCCATGCATTGCTCATTGACTCCGGGCTCATAGCCAGGGGTAGGCGTGGTATAATTGGCACACATCCCCGCCAAAATTGAGACAAATACGCGCATTGATGCGCAACGACCAACGATGGTCGCATTCCTGCACAACCGAGGAGAACCGACATGTCGCTGCCGCCATTTCGTCAGGAGCCGTTTACCGATTTCACGGTTGCCGCAAACCGCACGGCAATGGAGCAGGCACTTGCTGAAGTTCGGGCGCGTTTCGACACACACTACCCGCTTATTATTGGCGATCAGCGGATCACGACCGAAGAGACGATCACCTCGCTGAACCCGGCCGCGCCCGATACGAGTGTCGGGCGGGTGTCGGCAGCCACGGCGGCACATGTCGAACTAGCAATCGAAACGGCGACCCGCGCTTTTGCTTCCTGGCGCATGGTACCGGCAGTTGAACGTGCCGGCTACCTGGTGCGAGCGGCGGCTGAGATGCGGCGGCGCAAATTCGAACTGGCGGCCTGGCTGGTCTGCGAAGTCAGTAAGAGTTGGCCGGAGGCCGATGCCGATGTCGCCGAGGCGATCGATTTCTGCGAGTACTATGCGCGCTAAATGCTGCGGCACGATCCCCCACCGCCGCTGTTGCCGATGCCCGGCGAGACGGATGTCTTGCGTTATATTCCGCTCGGAGTGGGGGTTGCGATTCCGCCCTGGAACTTCCCGCTGGCCATCATGGTCGGCCTGGTCGTGGCACCGATCGTTGCCGGTAACACCATGATCCTGAAGCCATCGTCGGCATCGCCGGTGATTGCGGCACAATTCATGGAGATCCTGGCAGATATTGGCTTGCCAGCCGGGGTTGTGTCGTATCTGCCGGGCGGCGGCGGGCAGATCGGTGATCTGCTGGTTGACCATCCACAGACTCGTTTTATTGTCTTCACCGGTTCGAAAGAGGTTGGCCTGCGTATCTTCGAGCGGGCGGCGAAGGTGCACCCCGGCCAGAAATGGCTCAAGCGCACCGTGCTCGAAATGGGCGGAAAAGACACTATTATGGTTGATGAGACCGCCGATATTGCCGCTGCCGCTGCCGGGATCGTCGCATCGGCATTTGGCTTTCAGGGCCAGAAATGTTCGGCGTGCTCGCGGGTCGTGGCAGTGCCACAGGTCTATGAGCCATTGCTCGGCATGGTTGCCGAACAGGCACGGAAGCTGCCGGTAGGAGATCCTGCGCATCCGGAGCATTTCATGGGGGCGGTGATCGATGCCCGCTCGCATGCCAAGATCCTCGGCTACCTTGATATCGGTGCCGCCGAGGGGCGGCTGGTGCTTGGCGGCGAGCCGTTGCCGGGGCCAGGATATTTCATTCCACCGACGATCTACGCCGATATTGCGCCTGATGCTCGCCTGTCGCAGGAAGAGATCTTCGGGCCGGTACTGGCGTTTCTGCGTGCACCGGATTTTGACACCGCGCTGGTGATTGCCAATAACACCGAGTATGGGTTGACCGGCGGGCTCTATTCGGCCGATCCGCAGCGGCTCGGGCGTGCTCGCGACGAGCTGCATGTCGGCAATCTCTACCTCAACCGCAAGATCACCGGTGCGATGGTCGGTTCACATCCATTCGGCGGCTTCAATATGTCGGGAACCGATTCGAAGACCGGCGGACCGGATTATCTGCTGCTCTTTCTGCAGGCGAAAACAATCGCCGAGAAACAGATCTAAAAGGAGACTTCATGGAAGCTAAGCTGCGGCAACTCAAAGAACACCTTGCGGAAATTGCCGATCTCGAAGCGGCGGCCTCGGTATTGATGTGGGATCAGCAGACCTACATGCCCAACGGAGGCACTGCCGCACGGGCTCAACAGCTTGCCACACTCGGGCGTATTGCTCACGAGAAGTTTGTTGATCCGCAGATCGGTGCACTGATCGACGTGTTGCAGCCGTATGGCGATCAGTTGCCGTACGATGCCGACGATGCAGCCTTGATCCGGATCGTGGCCCACGACTACCAGAAAGCGACACGATACCCGGCAGATTTTATCGCCACATTGTACGAACATACGGCTGCTTCGTATGCACGTTGGGCACAGGCCCGGCCCGACAATGATTTCGCTGCGGTGCGCGATGGTCTTGAGCGCACGCTGGAGTTCAGCCGGCAGTATGCCGCTTATTCGCCGGGGTATGCACACATTGCCGATCCGCTGATCGATAGTGCCGATTACGGCATGACGGTCGCGATCATCCGGCCGCTCTTCGCCGAACTCCGCGCACGGCTGGTGCCACTTGTCGAGGCGATCGCCACCCAGCCCGATCCGGATACCAGCTTCCTGCATCGCAACTACCCACGCGAGCCGCAGCTTGCGTTGGGGCTCGAAATTGCCCAGGCCTTCGGCTACGATCTCGAGCGTGGCCGCCAGGATATCACCCATCATCCGTTTGCTACGCGCTTTGCCAACGGCGATGTGCGGATCACCACCCGGGTGCAAGAGAACGATCTGAGCGATGCGCTGTTTAGTACATTGCACGAAGCCGGCCATGCCATGTACGAACAAGGGGTTGATGCCGCACTCGATGGAACGCCTCTGGCAAGCGGCGCATCGGCCGGGATTCACGAAAGCCAGTCGCGGCTGTGGGAAAACCTCGTCGGCCGCAGTCGTGGCTTCTGCGAATACTTCTACCCTCGGATCCAGGCAATCTTCCCCGAACAGTTGGGCGATGTCTCGCTAGAAGCCTTCTACCGCGCAGTCAACCGTGTGCAGCGTTCGTTGATACGCACGGATGCTGATGAAGTGACCTACAACCTGCATGTCATTATTCGTTTCGAGCTTGAGCTTGAGTTGCTCGAAGGAACCCTGACGGTACGCGATCTGCCCGAGGCCTGGCGGGCACGTTATACCAGCGATCTAGGGATCACTCCGCCGGATGATCGCGACGGTGTTTTACAGGATGTCCACTGGTTTGGCGGGCTGATCGGCGGCGCCTTTCAGGGTTATACACTGGGCAACATCCTGAGTGCCCAGTTCTATGATGCAGCAATGCGCAGCCACCCGAATATTCTGGCCGAGATAGGCCAGGGTCGCTTTACCACCCTTCACGGCTGGCTGCGTGAGCATATCTATCGCCATGGGCGCAAATATACCGCACCGGAGCTCATCCGGCGCGCCAGTGGCGGCGATCTGACGATCGAGCCATATCTGGCATACCTCACACATAAATATCGTGATGTGTATGAGCTGTAAGGGGCATGCCCGGCCGCAACTGCGCCGGTGTTTGTGACTCGCTGGTTCGCCGCCGGGTC
>CALLZL010000731.1 GCA_937859575.1 uncultured Chloroflexota bacterium | reverse complement strand
TGTTCCTTTGTTCCTCTGTTCCTTTGTTCCTCTGTTCCTTTGTTCCTCTGTTCCTCTCTCCCTCTATGAAAGGAGCCAGCAATGCAGCCGGCAACATCAGCTCAACCGGTCGGGTTCGGAGTCATCGGAGCGGGTATCGTCGGCGGGGCATGGCATGCCCATGTCTACTCACGGCTACCGCATGCACGGCTGGTCGCGGTGTGCGACCTGGATGCACAGCGGGCGGCGGCGGTCGCCGATGCCTGCGGCAGTGCGGCAGTCTATACCGACTACCGCGAACTACTGGCGCGGCCTGATATCGCTGCCGTCTCGGTGGCGACGCCCGATTTCGCCCATCGCGAGATCGCCGTTGCCGCCGCCGAGGCCGGCAAGCACATCCTCGTCGAAAAACCGCTCGCCACCACCGTCGCCGATGCCGAGGCGATCGTGGCGGCTGCGCGGCGGGCGGGTGTCAAACTCATGGTCGACTTCCACAACCGAGTGAATCCGCTCTTTGTCGCAGCACAGCGCAGCCTGCGCGCCGGCGAGATCGGCCGGCCGGCATATATCTATGCGCGCCTCAGCAACACCACCTATGTGCCGACGCGCATGCTCGCCTGGGCCGGCAGAAGCTCGGCGCTCTGGTTTCTCGCCAGCCACACTGTCGATCTGGCGCGCTGGCTGTTGGAAGATGAACCACAGCGCGTCTATGCCGTCAGCCGTGCCGGGATCTTACAGGGGCTCGGCGTAGACGCGCCGGATTTTCACACGGCGATTGTGGAGTTTCGCGGCGGCGCGGTGGTGAACCTCGAAAGCGCCTGGATCCTGCCCGAGAGCGCGCCGAACATCTTCGATTTCAAGGTTGAGATCCTGGGGAGCACCGGGGCGATTGCGATCAATGGCTCCGATCATCGTGCAATCGAGACCTACACCACGGCAGGGGCGCGGCTGCCGGATCTGTTCGGCATGCCGGGCGGCGAGTCGCCGCGTCTGCACGGCTTCGTGCTCGAATCGATCGCCCGCTTTGTGGATGCAGTCGTCGATGATCAGCCGCTGCCGGCCACCGGCGAGGATGGGGTGCGCGCCACACAGGTGCTGGCGGCGATCGCCGAATCGGCGGCGAGCGGGCAACCGGTGACACTGTAATCGATAGACGAGTGGGCCGGAGAGAAGGCTAGCGATGCCGTTTGTTGGATACGACGCATTCTTCACCGCCGCGCCCGCTCCAGCTGATCCTGCAGCCCCATCAGCTTGTGCTTGCGCCCGTGCTGCGTGCGCAGGCCAGTAGTTGTCGGGGCGCTCGACACGGAAGATGCGCCGGATCTGCTGGCGGAAGGCGGTCGCATCCACAGCGGTGCGTCGTATGGGCACCGAGATCGCCCCTTCAGTTCCTTCGACTATTACAGGGGCCGCCGCACCGGTCGCTGTGGCGGCGATAAGCCCATCAATCCGCTCGATCAGCTCCGCGTCCTGCGCGGCCAGGCGCAGCAGCAGCCCCTCCAGCTGGCCGCGATCCAGCCCGTCGAGCAGCTCGGCGAGCGGCGGGCGCACCGCCACCGCGTCGGGTGCGGCATGGATGTAGGCCAGCAGCGTCGCCACGATATGTTTGCACAGGCCGCCCCAATCGTAGGGGCAGCTACAGCTCGCCGCACGCACGCCGCCAGCGTCGAGGCTGACCGTCACCCGGTAGGGCTCATACGCACTGCCCTCGACCTCGGCCCGCAGCAGGTCGCCGCGCAACACCAGCGGGCCGACCGCACCACGGCGCTCGAAGTCCACGCCGCGGGCGAACGAATCTGCGCTGGCGTGCTGGCGGATCTGGGCTTCGCTCAGAGGTGGCAGAATCATCGTGGCACCTTTCGCAAATCAGCCATAAGCTTTCTGCAGCCTGGTGGCACGAAGGAATCAAGCTTCATCTCTACCGTGTCGCGCCACTAGAACCAATCATCAAGCTGAAATGCGGGATCGAAGGGATTGACAAACCTGACGCCCTCAAGCGACGAGCCGCTTGAAAAGTCTTCGCTCAGCACTACCGGCAACTGGTAGAGGCGGGCTGTGGCCCAGATCTGAGCATCCCAAAAGCTTAGCTGATAATCACGCACCCCACGTGCAGCCTCAAGCACAACCAGCCCTGAAGTCTCGTAGACCATCCACGCGACCAAGAGATGCTCGATCCGCGTATACGCATCAGCAGGGCTAAGTGGCGCGGCCAGCTTGCGTGTCACGGTGACAAAGAACTCGGCGAGGATCTGTGTTGTCAGCGCACCTAAATCATGCTGCACCAGCTGGTCGAGAAGCGCTATCGCCTGCTGTTGCTTCTCTGGCTCAGCTCGATCGTAGGCATAGACCAGGATGTTCGTATCGACCAGCCTCCTATCGCTCATACAAGTCCTCGCGACGCCACGAGCGGGAGCCCGCAACCGGGCCCAGCGCCACAAGCTCTGCGAGATAGGCTCGCTCGGCGGCCCAGGCTCGGCGGTCACGGCGTGGTGGTAGTACGTGCTGCAGGTGTCGGTCGATCGCCTGGCGAATGATCTCTGCCTCCGATACACCTGTCGCGCCCGCGATCCGCTTCAACATAGACTCCTGGGCAGGATCCAGATAGATCTGTTTGCGAACTTTGACTGGCATATGGCACCTCCTCGAATATACATTACAATATACATCATGTTGTCCAGCACCATATGCGCCTATCCATCAAATTCTACGCGCCCCTCCCTATCACATCAGGCGCAGCGCCGCGTTGGCCTCAGCGATCTCGAACTGCTCGGGGTCGAACTCACCGCCGACCCACTCCCGCAACTCCTCGTGCTGCTCGTGCTCCGGGTCGCCGATCGCCTCCAGAAAGTCGGCGTAGCCCCAGACCCCGCCGCAGTCCTCGGGCGGGCAGGCGCGCTTGCCCGCCGTGCAGCGCGGGTAGCTCACCCCCGGCTCAGGGGCAAGCACCTTCTCCAGCAGCACCTCGTGGGTCCAGCTATCGCCGAAGTCGTATTCGTAGCTGAGTTTCTGCTTCGGCGCGGTGAGCACCTGGTTCAGCTTGGAGCGCCGCTCGTCGCGCACGTCCTCGTCGTAGTCGGGGTCGGGCATGCCGTATGAGGTTCCGCCGACACTGAACATGTGCAAGTGCGAGTCGGTCCAGCCCATCGCCGCCTGGATCATGTGGTGGAGCCGAGCCAGGGTGATGTCGTCGGCCACCTCGACCCGCCGCCAGATCGGTGGCTTGCTCTCCTTGAGGGTGATCTTCAGCTGGTAGACCCGGCTTGGGGCCGCAGTGGCTTTGCGTGGCATCTGAACCTCCTTCATCCGGTGATGCGTCAGGTGGCGCAGCGCGCCGGCCATTATGGAAACGCCTGTCCTGAACTCGGAACGCACACACGCCCGAATGGTAAGCCATTCGGGCGTGTGTGCGTGTGGTGGAGATGGGGGGAGTCGAACCCCCGTCCAGAACAGTTAGCTACAGGCATCTACAAGCGTAGTCGGTCGATTAGTGTCGCTCATGATCGCTCAGCCGACAAGGCGATTGTTGAGCCATCCCGCTTATCTTAGCTCAGCGTAGCAGGCGTTCGCCGAGAGCACCCCGACTGTCAGCATTCGACCCCACACCGCCGGGGTGAGTGTGAGCGAATGCACTACCTAATTAGGCAGCGAGAGCCATCGCAGCGCGAGGCTGGAAGGCCACAGTGTTGTTTTTGGCAGTTATGCCGTTGCCCCTTTAACGAGACTGGGCGGCTCGGCTTGCAACCTGGAGCATCCTCCCCTGTCGAAACCAGTCATCCCCATACCTGGCATATTGTAACAGGCGCACCAGTGCTTGTAAAGCAGATTCGTATTAGATTCAGGTCTGCTCGTGGGTGGCGGGGTAGAGGAATCCGCCGAAGACGAGATTTGCTTGCTCTAGCATCGCCAGGCACTCTTCGAGGATCGCGACCCCCCGCTCATCGAGTGGCACACCGCTCTCCCAGTTCTTCAGGATGTTTGCCGCCTCGGTATAGGCATTGAGCGTCGCCTGTTGTTCGGGGGTCGGCGGTATGCGGGCGTCGATCGCGGCAATCAGCAGATTCAGCCGCTTGCGGGTCAGATCCATATTCTCGGCATGCGGCCGGATCGAACGGTCACACTCTTCGAGCAACTTCTCCTCTTCCTCAAGGTAGTGTGTGATACGGTCGAAACAGGTGCTGACTTCAACTGCCAGCGGGTCGTTCTTCTGGCGGGCCAGGATGCGCAATCCACGCGACGCCTCTGCCCGCAGGGTGCGCGCCTCGCTGATCTCGGCGGTAAACCCGAGCGTCCGTGCGTAGGCCTGTTCGCGGAATGGCCACAGGTTTCCCAGCTGATACAGGATCTGCGTCAGATCCTGGGTTGCCTGTTGATTGGCGAATGCCAGTAATGCCGTCGCCAGGCGCATCTCTTTGACAACCATGTCGCACAGATGACGTGCCTGCGGCAGGGTCGTCACGAGTGTGTGCAATGCCTCGGCATATGCCGAAAGATCGCGCCGCAGTGCCTCATTTGCGTAGTCGAAGGTGTTCAACAGGCGCCCTCCTCATCGGCCCGCAAGCGTTGGCTCTGTTAGCGGCCAGGTTGCGCGGGGCTACCGGGAATCAGCGTACGAATGCGGTAGATCGACGTGCGTGCCGTAATGTAGAGTGTCTGTCGGTCGGCATCGCCCCAGGCGCAGTTGGCCGGGCGCTCGGGGGTGACGATCACGCCAAGGTGGGTGCCGTCGGGCTCGAAGACCCACACACCGGTTGCGCCGGTAACATACAGATGGCCCTGCATATCGATCTTCATGCCATCGGGCGATCCCGGCTGCGGATGGTCGAGATCGGCAATAATGCGCGAGTTATGCAGTGTACCGTCTGAGGCGACATCAAAGGCACGCACATGCCGTCGCGCCGAGTCGTCAACATAGAGGATCTGTTCGTCGGGCGAGAAGGCCAGCCCGTTTGGGCGCTCGAAATCTGCGGCAAGCAGTGTGATCGTACCGTCGAGGTCGATCCGATAGAGACCATTATGTGGTTGTTCGATCTCTTCCGGCTCCATGCGTTCGCCGGGGTTCTTGCCATATGGCGGATCGGTGAAGTAGATCAGGCCGTCGGAACGGCTCACCACATCGTTGGGTCGATTGAGCCGCCGGCCGTTGTAGCGGTCGGCCAGTGTGATGATGCTGCCGTCGGCTTCGGTACGCGAAACACGCCGGTTGCCATGTTCGCATGCGATCAGCCGCCCGCTACCATCGAGCGTCAGGCCATTCGAGTTACCGCTTGGTTCACGCCAGACAGCCACATCCGCGCCGGGATCGAGCCGGTAGATCCGCCCGGCCGGGATGTCGGAAAAGAGCAGAAAACCGTCAGGATGCCAGATCGGCCCTTCGGTGAACTCGAACCCACCGGCGATCTTCTCGGGATCGCCCGCTTCGACGATCGTTCGTAGCTTGAGCATGTTTATTTCCTAACTCTGTTTGATAGTGAACCGCAGAACTGCAGAACAAGCGAACTGTAGAACCGACGAACTGCAGAACCGTAGGATCCATCGTAGATGGTTGTGTCGAGATTTGTCCCCTTGCTCCTTTGTCCCTTTGTTCCTTTGTCCCTTTGTTCCTTCGTCCCTTTGTCCCTTTGTCCCTTTGTCCCTTCGTCCCTTTGTCCCTTTGTCCCTTTGTCCCTTTGTTCCTTCGTTCCTTTGTCCCTTTGTTCCTTTGTCCCTTTGTTCCTTTGTCCCTTCGTCCCTTTGTCCCTTCGTTCCTTTGTCCCTTCGTCCCTTTGTCCCTTTGTTCCTTTGTTCCTTTGCTCCTTTGTTCCTTTGTTCCTTTGTTCCTTTGTTCCTTCGTTCCTTTGTCCCTTCGTTCCTTTGTTCTCCTCTTCCCCTACGGCTCAACAAAAATCGTTCGCGCCAGTCGGCGATCCAGCGCATGGAACTGGCCGGCGACCCATACCGATATCGGGCCGTCGAAAGGCGCGCTTTCCGTCACTTCGACATCCGCCCCCGGCACGAGGCCGAGATCGGCGAGGTAGCGTAACCGGTCGGCCTGCTGTTCGCTGACGCGCACAATACGCCGGCGGTTGCCGACGATCAGGTCGGCAATGCACATCTGGCTGCTGTCGGGCATGACCCCTTCGACAGTCGGGATCGGATCGCCATGCGGGTCGAGGGTCGGTTGGCCAAGGGCGGCGGCGATCCGTTCTTCCAGCAGTTCGCTGATCACATGTTCGAGTGCATCGGCATCTTCGTGGACTTCATCCCAGCTGTAGCCGAGCGCTTCAACCAGGTAGAGTTCGATCAGACGATGGTGGCGAATCACTTCGAGCGCGATCCGCTCGCCGGCCGGGGTGAGCCGTACACCATAGTAGGGGGTGTGTGTCACGAGCTGTGCTTCGGCCAGCTTCTTGACCATGCCGGTCACCGAGCCGGGCTTCAGCCCGCCAAGCTGCTCGGCCAGCAGCGAAGTCGTCACCGAGTCGGTGTGTTGCTGGATGAGGTAGATCGCCTTGAGGTAATCTTCCATCGCTGGCGTCACCCGGCGCTCGTTTTCTTCACTCGGGCTGGTCATGTGCTCCCTCCGCACTCTTCTGCTGTATTGTGACCGATGCGCTTTCTTTTGGCAAATCGTGAGTTCACTCGCAGGGCGTATGCATGCGTTCAGGCGCGAAACTTTCGCGAAGCATGCGGGTTGTGCTATACTCGGCGGCGCAGACAGCCGAATGGAGTTGTGTTATGGCGAAAATCGGGCGTAATGATCCATGCCATTGCGGGAGTGGCAAGAAGTACAAACAGTGCCACCTTCCCATCGAAGAGGCGGCGCGCACCGAACAGCTCCGCCGCCGCCGTGCCGTCGATGCCCTGATGCCGCGCCTGCTGCAGGCAGCCGGCGATCGCCCGGGTGATGTGGTGCAGGCACTCGAACGCTACTGGCAGGGGAAGTATGACGCAACCCAGCTCGACACCCTCGACGATCTGGAGGATCGCGGGGCTGATCGCTTTCTGGCCTGGCTGGCGTTTGATTTCCGCAGCGACGACGGTATGACGCTGGTTGAGCGGTTGGCGGCTGATCCGACGCCGCTCGATGCGACGCCGCTCGAAGCCGAGTTGCTTGCTGCATGGGTGGCGGTTCGGCTGCGGCCGTATCGGGTCGAAGCGATCCGCAAGGGCGACTCGTTCACGGTGCTTGATCTGCTCGATGGCCACGAGCTGGTGGTTGAGGATCATGCCGCCTCGCGGCGGCTCGCCGCCGGCGATGTGCTGGTGACGCATCTGGTGGCAGCGGGCGAACGTACCTCGATTGCCGGTGCTGCGGCTCACCTGACGAGCGATACCGCCGAAAAGATCGCTGCCTATGCCGAACTGCACCGCGAAGCATTGCGCCGCGATCAGCCCGCTGCGACATGGGCCGATCTGCTGGCGGCGCGTTCCGAGGTGTTTAACCACTTCGTCATGGCACTGCCCGTCGAAACCGCCGATCCGACCATTCTCGATGAAATCTTAATGAAGACACGGGTAGC
>CALLZL010000730.1 GCA_937859575.1 uncultured Chloroflexota bacterium | reverse complement strand
CAGCGTAGATCGCCAGGCCACCCTGCCGGCTCGCAAATTCGGCCCGGCCATCGGGGCGCACCACGCGCACGGTTTCGATCGCAGGATCAACCGCCAACGTGATCGGCGTATCGGGGGCCACCTGCGACGCTTCAGCGCCGCTGCCAGGCGCGAGATAGCCGACGATATTGGCAACAAGTAACGGGAAGGCGACCTGCAACGGCAGATCGGAATCCTGTAGGGCGAAGGCAATGATCACGATGCGCCGCCCTTCGCGTTCGCCGGCCACCAGCAGCGGCCCGCCATCACCATCTATGATCACGCGCCCCCACGAGCCGGGGGTGATCCGCGCCGCCCGCAGCACACTCACATCGCTCACGCTTACATTGCGCAGCAGAACCTCGGCATCGGGTGCCGGGCGCATCGCCGCAAACTCGAGCTGCCCGGTAACCGAAAAGTAGCTGGTCGAACGCGTCGGCGCGATGAAGAGCAAGTTGCCCGGCGGCAATTCGGGCGGCACAACCCCATCAAGAATCGTAAAACCAACCTCATCCGGAGCCTCTGCGAATACCTGCGTCGTCGTCGGTACGAGTGTCACCCCTACCCCCGGCAGCAGGCCGAGTGCGGTTTCGAGAAAGCGATTCCCACGCGACACCAGGCGGACATTCGTGCTGGTACTACCGCCACCGACCGCAACGGCGCGGTCATCGGCAACCAGGGCATCGGTTGTACTTTCGGCGAGGATCGCTTCGGCCAACTGCACATAGACCGGCACATCGAGCACAATGGTTCGATCGGCAGTTGCCGAACCGGCCGCACCGAGTTGCAGATCATAGGCACTGAAGAGCGTTCCATCGAGATAGATATCGAGGCGTCGCCGCACCTCGGCGCTGCCGTAGTTGGTAGCCTGGGCAAACAGTACCTGGCCGCTCGGGCCGGGTTGCAGCGCCACCGCGCTCACCGCAACATTGGCATCTGTGCTGCCGATCGGGAAGTAGCGCACGGTGGCCGGAACCCGCACATCGACCGGGATCTGCACATTGCCGTCGGAAATGACGGCGATTTCGCTTTCGGGCTCACGTGCCGCCAAGGCAGCGGCCAGTGTCAGCGCCTGCGCAAGATCGCTCCCACCGCCATAGCGCAGCTGCACGCCGGCAATCGCATCATACAACTGACGTCGATCGGTCGATGCGGCAACCGGCACTTCCATCTCACCACCGGCGGCAATCAGGGTAGCGCGGCCGCCATCCGGCAACTGATCGACCAGTGTCACTGCCTGCGCACGCGCCGTCGCCAGGCGCGTCGTGCCGGTATCAGCCGCCGCCATGCTCGCCGAACGATCCAGAATGATGATCAGATTGCGGCCACTAATGCCGGTAGTGAGAAGGAACGGGCGTGCCAACGCCAGTGCCAGCAGCAACAACAGCAACAACTGCAGCAACAGCAGCCAGCTCCGACGCAGGCGCTGCCAGGGTGTATTGGCCTCGATATCACGCGCCATCCGCTGCCAGAGCATGGTGGATGAAACACGCCGCTCTTCGCGACGCAGGCGCAGCAGATACATGGCGACAATCGCGGGGCCGATCACCAGCAGGCTGAGCAGTGCCAGCGGCGCGAGCAAAGCCATAGTTCCTCCTCAGCGCAGCACACCGCGCCGGCGCAACTGCGAGAGCACAAAATCTTCGAGTGGCAGAGCGGTATCGACCGGTATATACAAAATGCCACGCCCGCTGCAGAAGCTCTCGATCTCGCCCCGCCAGGCATCGAGGTTACGCTGATACTGGCGCAGCGATCCCACATCGGCGGTGATCTCGATCGGATCGCCGCCCTCCGCATCAACCAGGCGGAAGTCACCATCGAGATCAGGGCGTAACTCCTGGGGTGCCAGCACATGCATCACCGTGATCTCGAACGAGCGCGACACCAGCGAACGCAGCGCATCCTCCCAGGCCGGATCAAGCAGATCGGAACAGATCACCAGCGGCCCGCCATTACGTGCTGATTGTGCATAACGCCGGCAGACAGCCGCCAGATTGGCACCGCTTCCAGGGGCGATCCGCTGCAAGAAGCTGAAGAGCGGAAAAGTGCCGCCCTTGCCACGCACACCACGCAACTGCGAGCCGGCACCGTCGGCATAGGCCTGAATCGTCACCCGATCGAGGCTCGACAGCACGATATACCCAAAAGCAGCCATCAACCGGCGCGCATAGTCGAACTTATTCGGCTCACCCCAATCCATCGATGCCGTATTATCGAGCAGGAGATGCACCGTCAACTCCTCTTCGGCAACGAACATCTTCAGGAAGAAGCGCTCCATGCGGGCATACAGATTCCAGTCGATCTGGCGGAAATCATCACCCGGCGTATAGGGGCGGAAGTCGGAAAACTCGACCGAACTGCCGCGTTTGGGGCTGCGCCGTTCCCCCTGCACATCACCAGGCATGGCACGGCGCGTCAGCAACGCCAGTTGATCAAGCTTACGCAGAAAGGCCGAGTCGAACAACGGCTGCACTGGTGGTGTCATGATCGAGATGCCTTATTCGGCGCGGATCGTTTCGACGATCTGGCGCACCACATCATCGGCCGTCATACCCTCGGCTTGCGCTTCGAAGTTGAGCAACACCCGATGGCGCAACGCCGGCAGCGCCGCTTGCTTCAGATCGGCAAACGATACATTGAAGCGCCCATCGAGCAGGGCCATGATCTTGCCGGCCAGAATGAGCGCCTGCATACCGCGGGGGCTGGCACCATAGCGCACATACTGCCGTGCTATCGCCGGGGCGTCCTTCTCGCCGGGATGCGTGGCGGTAACCAGGCGAGCCGCATACGAAAGTACATGGCTGGCGATCGGAACACTGCGCGCCAGGTTCTGCAACTCGTGAATCATGGACCCCGTCGTCACCTTGCGCGTCTGCGGGGTGCGGGCGCCGGTGGTGCGCTGAGCGATTTCGATCAACTCGGCAGTACTCGGGAAGGGTACATGAATCTTGAAGAAGAAGCGATCAAGCTGGGCTTCGGGCAGCGGATACGTGCCCTCCATTTCGAGTGGGTTCTGCGTTGCAAGTACAAAAAACGGGCTGGCGAGGCGATGGATCGTCTTGGATACCGTCACCGTCCGCTCCTGCATCGCCTCAAGCAGCGCACTCTGGGTTTTGGGTGTCGCCCGGTTGATCTCATCGGCCAGCACCAGATTGGCAAAGATCGGCCCTGGCTCGAAGCGAAACGCCTTGCGGCCATGCTCATCTTCACTGATCAGGGTTGTGCCGACAATATCGGCCGGCATGAGGTCGGGCGTGAACTGAATACGACTGAACGAGCAGTCGATCACCTCGGCCAGCGTGCGCACCAGAGTGGTCTTTGCAAGGCCCGGAACCCCTTCGAGGAGCGCATTACCACCCGCCAGCATGGTGATCACCGTCTGGCGAATCAGATCGCGCTGGCCGACGATCACCTGGCTGATCTCGGCTTCGATCGCAAGTGCTCGCTGCCGGAATTCTTCGGGTGTAATTGGCTGCTGGCTTGGCTGGCCGCTGGTCATAGAGTTTCTCCTTCTGCCCTGCAATAGCGTCTCTGGCGGTATTGCAGCGGGTGGGTTGCGTATCACAACATATGCCATGCGCAATGGCATTGCCGCACACGAGCTTCTTACGGCTCCAATTCCGAGAAATAATCACGCACGTAGTCTTTGAGATGCGGTGGAATGGAACTACGATCAAGTGCCTCACTTGCCGAGCGCTGATATTCGGGCAACACTTGATCAAACGGCACCAGCGATCCATTTCCAACACCCGGCCCGCTCCCCTGACCCTGTTGCGTCTGGGTGTCGCCACCCGCACCTTGCTGTCCACGTATCTGCTCGCGCTGACCATCGATACCCGGCCGGAATGGTTGATAGACCAGATCGGAAGAGCGTCGTGTAGGGAAAGAGTGTAGATCTCGGTGGTCGC
>CALLZL010000729.1 GCA_937859575.1 uncultured Chloroflexota bacterium | reverse complement strand
AGAGCCCGCCGGCAAAAACCAGCAACGCCAGCAGCGTCACCAGATCATTCAACGGCAGAATCGTATGCCGTGCCACATACTGCCGTACGGCGCGTATCGTCTGCCCCGACTGCAACACCAGATGGGCGGCCACACTTCCGGGTGGCTGCGGCGTCTGTGCGACTTCCAGCGCCGTCACAAGTTGTTCGTTGAGGCCAAAACGCCGATCAAGCCGATGCGCAACAGTGCGGCGATCGAGTGGCCGGCGCAAGAGGTACAGCAGCCCGATACCGATGCAGATGAGCGCGAGCGCGCCAAGCACCGGCAGCGAGATCGGCCAGCCGAGCAGCAATTGTGCGCTGAAGCCGAGGCACCAGAGAGCCAGCCCCAGCCACGAAGCACGCAGCAATATACGCAACCCGCGACGCGCCCAGCGGTCAGTCGCCAGCCGATCCAGTTGTCGGTAGAGTGGATGATTAACCATCACCATGCCTCCACATCACGCACCGTCAACCAGCGCGCCAGGCTGATCAACACCCCGGCGATTCCGACAAAGAGCAGCCCGATACTGACACTACTCTGGCGTGCATCAATCTGAGCACGTAAACTCAAGGCTTCATTCAAGCGCTGCTGGTTGCCGAGAACGGCGAATTCGGCGGCGGCGCGATCGAGGGCTGCGCGTGCTTCGGCCGTGCGCCGCCAATCGGCGGCAAGCGCCTGTGCCTCACCGAGTTGCATGCCGGCCTGTTGCCCACGCAACGCCAGATCACGGTAGGTATCGAGCAGTGCAAGGCGCTCGGCATCGCCGGTCAGCGTATAGTATGCCCGGCTCCGTTCGACCAGCGCCAGGGTTTCGTCGTACGCCGCACGCTGCAGCGCGCTATGGGCATCGCGGATCAGCGCGTCGGCCTGCTTGCCCTGCCGCACCTGTTCGAGCAGATCCTGGGCACGCTCTCGATCTCCGTCGTAGTCGCCACCCCGCAGCAACTCGATCGCCGCCAGCAATTCACGCTCAGCTTCGTCGTAGCGCCCCTGCACCACCAGCTCTTCCAGCCGCGCCAGATCATAGGCATTGGTTACCGTCAGCCGATATCCGCCTGCGAGATAACCGGGCAACCAGTTGAGCCACTCATCTTCGAGCACCGCCGGCGATACTCCGAAGGCCCGTTCGAGCGCCGAACGATAACCACTGCTGCGGGCGCTCACCACCACAAACTCACGCACTCTGGCAAAGCTGTAGCGCTCGGACAAAAACGCGACAATTGAAAGCGCCTGCGGGTAACCGACATCGGGGGCACCATAGATCGTGTCACGGTCATCGAGAGCGCTCCAGGGCAGCAGACGCCCCTGATCGAAGGCGCTGCGCAGCAGCCCGATCTTACGTTCGAGCTCGGGGGCTGGCTGTTCGACAAACTGCGCCAGCCCTTCCTGAAAACCGACATTCAGCCGGTTAGCCGAGAGATCCGAGGCAATCAGATGCGCCAGTTCGTGCCGGATGTTATTCTCGATCTCGACCCCGGTCTGCCCGCTCGTCTGCGGCACAATCACGACCAGCTCATTACGGCGAAAATCGGCATGCGCCACGATACCCGTCAACTGGCGGGCAAGTGGATTGACCGTATAGTAGCTTTCGAGAGTTGGATAGAGGCGCAGTGTCACCGGCGTTGCCGGCCGGTTGGCGAACATTGCCGTCAGCTCATCGTAGATCGGATCAACGAAAAGAGCATACTGTTGCGCAATCGGCTCATCGCCGGGGGCATACAGAATCGCAAAATAGGTGGTGCGCTGCTCGGCCCAATCCGGCACCTGTGCCAGGCTCTGCGTCGGGATCATCCAGAGCAATACGAGCACAAGAGCAACGATATATCGCTTGAATAAGCGCAATCCCTACATCCTTACGCGGCAATTGTCAGTGCGATAGCATGAGTCTACCATACTCCGGCGACCTTTTCCTGAGATCCATATGAGAACTAGGGCATATACATGCGTTCCGGTCGTGTCGTCGCTCCTCCTCGCCATGCCACCTGCGCCCCCATGCCATGCTGCATCCGGCTCTATAGCGAGGTGCAGAATGGTTGATTATTGGGACCGCACGCATCTTGCGCGCATGCGGGCGAGACGCCCGCACTCCCAGGATTCGGATGGTTCAATGATTCTGCACTTCGCTCCAGGCTTGGCCTCATACCCGGCACGGCGGAGCCAGCTAGACAGCAACCACGTCACTGGGGCGGAAGACAAGATCCCAACGCCAGCCGGTGGTATGCCGCACCCCCTGCCAGATCCCGGCGGTCGGCGCATGGTTGCCGTAGTCGTAGCGATGAGCGCTGAGGTCGATCGTATCGTTGGTGGTGATTTGGAGCAAGGTGAGGATGCAGATCCCATGCGATACTAGTGCGACATGACTGATCGGCCCGTCGTCGAGCTGTGTCAGCAGCTCGCCGATCCGGGCCCGGATCGCCTCGCGGCTCTCGCCCGGGCTTCCTTCACGCAGCGCCTCGACATAGGTCAGCGGCAGACGCAATCGATCGGCAATGATCTCGGAGGTTGTAGCCGTGCGCAAAAACGGCGACGAAAAGATCTGCTGCGGCGGGCGCAGCGCCAGCCATTCGGCTGCCTGTGATGCCTCCTGCAGCCCGGCAGGGGTAAGCGGCGGGCCGGGCGGCACATTATACGCAATACCGCTTGCCCGATCCGGTGCGGCATGACGTATCAGATAAATCTGGCTAAGCATTCGGATTCCTTGTCATGAACTTCTTTGCCATAGTGTACACGATCTCAGATTCTTTGTTTCTTTTACACTATCGCGAGTGGAATGGCGTCGGTAGCCGCACTATGGGGTAGGGCTACGTCAAAGCCACCTCCGGTGGGGGTTCGGGGGCGGCTTCGCTTCAAGGATTTGACGACGCCCTACACTATGGGCAGTGCAACCACTGCCATGCACGAAAAGTGGTACGATAGCATGCGGCACATGGGTATGCCGGCCGGAAAGTATTGCAAGCAAAGGGGCGTCAGATGAGTCGCTTGGCAGGGCGTGTCGCACTCGTGACGGGGGCAGGGCGTGGGATCGGCAGTGGCATCGCACTCGGCTTTGCCCGTGAAGGGGCGGATCTGGTATTGGTGAGCCGCACCGCCGCTGAAATCGAAGCGGTGGCGAATGAAGCGCGTGCACTAGGGGTTGAGGCACTGGCAGTAACGGCCGATGTGCGCGATCAGGCGGCAGTGCAGGCCGCCGTTGCAGCAGCCATGGACCGCTTCGAGCGGATCGATGTACTCTTCAATTCAGCCGGTATTCCCATGGTTTCGCCAACCACCGAGTTACCACTCGAACGCTGGCAACTGGCGCTGGATATCAACCTGACCGGAACCTTTCTGTTTTGCCAGGCGGTCGGCGCTATTATGATCGATCAGGGGCGTGGTTCGATCATCAATATCGGCTCGATCCATTCGTTCCAGGGTATTCCACAGCGTGCCGCATATGCTGCGAGCAAGGGCGGCGTACTGCAATTTACCCGCTCACTGGCCGTCGAATGGGCACCATTCGGGGTGCGCGTCAACATGATTGCGCCCGGCTGGATCCGTACCCCGCTCCAGGATGATCTGGTTGCAGCCGGCAAGCTCGATCGGACACCAATCATCGCCCGGACTCCGGCACGCCGCATTGGCGAAGTGGCCGATCTGGTCGGGCCGGCGGTCTTCCTGGCTTCCGACGAGTCGGCATTTGTGGTTGGCGAAATGCTGGTCGTGGATGGCGGCTGGGGCGTCTATGGCTTCCTGTAGCGCCTGATTGCGCCTTCCGTTGCGTTGGGAATGCAGCGTGCGGAGCCGGCCTATGCCGCTCCGCACGCTGCGTTCCGGCGGGAATCGTCCTAGCCGAGGAGTGAAAAGGCATCGAATGGTAGCGGATGCCACCCCTGCGGCCGGTACAACCCGTCATCGCAGAGTTGATAGCTCCCACGATAGCGCCGCTGGATCAGCGCCTCAAGCGCGTCGATCAGCCGATCGACATCGTCGTCGCTGCTGGCCAACCCAAGGCTGAGGCGCACCAGGCCGGCCTGGCCATTACTGCATGCCGCATCGGCTGCCGGATCGCCAAGCAGACGCGCCACATAGGGGTGGGCACAGAAGGCGCCACAACGCACCGCGATGCCGTATTCACAACTCAGGATCGCCGCAACCAGCCGGTGATCCATCCCCTCGACCGCAAATGGTATCACACCTAGCCGCTCGGCGGCGCGCGCTGGATCAGCCTGGCCATAGATGCGAACTCGCGGCAGTTCGGCCAACCGGCCGAGCAATCGGGACGTCAGCGCTGCCTCGTGAGCCGCAATCGCCGCCATGCCGATCTGCTGCAACTCGCGGATCGCGGCCGCAAGCGCCACCGCACCAACCAGATTTGGCGTGCCGGCTTCGTCACGCGCCGGTGCATCGGCCCATTCCACTGCTTCAGTAGCAACCCGACGCACCGTACCGCCGCCAACCGCCTCGGGCACCCCGGCGGCAAAGGTATCGCGCCGACCAATCAGTGCACCACTGCCAAACGGTGCATACATCTTGTGGCCCGAAATCGCAAGATAGTCGAGATGCTGCGGATCAGCCAGATCGCCGATATTGATCGGGCGGTGTGCCGCCAGCTGGGCGGCATCGACAACGATCTGCGCACCGGCGGCATGCGCCAGTTCGGCCAGGCGATGGATGGGTGGCAGGCTGCCGCTGACATTACTGCCACCAGTGACGGCCAGCAGCCGCACCCGGCCGGCATAGCGTTCGAGCAACTGCGCCACATGCGCCACATCCAGATCACCATGCACATCAGCACGCGCATGTACCACCTCTGCCACCTGACGCCACGGCAGATCATTGGCATGATGTTCGAGTTCGGTCGAGATAATGACATCACCCGGGCGACATGCAAGGCGGTGCGCCAGTTTGTTGAGCGCCCAGGTCGTGTTGGCACCGAAGATTACTACATGCTGGCCTGGCCGCGCACCGACAAAACTGCCGACGATCGCACGCGCCTCTTCGAAGGCCGCCGTGCTGACCTGCGACAGAAAGCCGGCACCACGATGCACACTGCTATACCATTCGAGCAAATGGTTGACTGCTTCGGCTACCGACCGCAATGCCGGTGTGCTTGCCGCATGATCAAAGTTGGCCGGAGTAATCGGCGACGCACCATAGATTGGTACGCTCACATCGTGGCCGACCAGCCGTTCACGCCAGGCCGGCAAAGTGGTTGGCTGAACTGTCGTCATCAGGGTTGCCTCCTCTTTCAGATCAATCTGCCGCAATACGCTACCGAAACGGCACGAGGAAGCAGGGCCGCCGAAACAACAAAAAACCCTTCCATCATGCATGTTGATGAAAGGGGGCTCCAGACACACCGCTCATCTTCCAGTCGCCGCTGCCGGATTTGGCACCATTCTGCGCTTGGGTATCGCAGTGGTTGCCGAGGCTTCAACGGGCCGGTCCCTCCGCCTCTCTGGATAAGCTTGGCTCTTGAGTTGTTAATAACGTTATCTTAAGTGAGTTGACTTTATTTGTCAAGTTTTATATGGGGCACCAAACAGGGCATGTGCAAAATCCGAGATCAGGCAAACCGCCGCGCTCGCAGCGCCAGGAAGAGCGGAAACTCAGCCTGTGCCAGGCGCTCGGCGGAACTGAGCGACGCATGGTCGGATGTGATGGTTGATGGAATTTCGCGCAAATGCTCGACGAACAGCCGTTGTGCCGCCAGCCCATTGATATACGCTTCGAGCGGCCGGTGGAAGCTGCGGGTTGCTGTTTCGCGATCAGCATTCTTGCGATCACGATAGCGTTTCATCGGCACGGCAAGCGGCGTCAGATAGCGATCGATACGCCGGAAGCGCAACTTCCGCTCTTCATCCCAACCCCAGCCGCTCTGGCGCGGCACCCGAAAGCATGGATGCGTCAGCAACAGCACGATCCGCCCACCGGGGCGCAGCGCCCATGCTGCCGAACGAAGTACCGCCTCGAGCGGGTTCATATCTTGAATACTGAGCAGGAAGGTGACCGCATCAAACGCAGCAGCCTGCAGGCCGGGAATCGCTGCAAGACGTGTGGCATCGCCGGCAAGAAACCGGCCGGCTGCGCCATGGTGGCGGCGGGCGATCACCAGCAGGCGCTCGCTGGCATCAACCCCGGTATAGGTTGCGCCGGTATCGGCGATATACGGCGCCAACACACCCGGCCCGGCCCCGACATCAAGGATCGCTTCGCCGCGCTGCGGCTGCAGCAGATCGAGCAGCGCCGGAATCGCCACCAGGCGGTGATGATCGCTGCCCTGTTCGCCAACCCAGCCGGCATACCAATCGGCCACCGGATCCCAGCTGGTACGCACATGCCGCCCTTG
>CALLZL010000728.1 GCA_937859575.1 uncultured Chloroflexota bacterium | reverse complement strand
CGGGCGGCCGAAGAAGCGGCCGTCGAAGGTGACAAAATCGCGGGCGCGGCCGGCGGCGCTCCCCAGAGCGGCGAGATGCGCCGGTTCGCGGAAGCGATGTTCGCGGCGCAGTCGCATGATCCGGCGAATACCAGTTGGGCCGAGGCCGGGAACGCGGAGTAATTCCTGTTCGGTAGCGGTATTGAGCTCGACCGGGAAGAACTCGGCGTGAGCGAGCGCCCAGGCAAGTTTCGGGTCGAGATGCAGCGGCAGGTTACCGGCTGAATCGTAGGGCAACTCAGCTTCGCCATACTCATAATGGCGGAGCAGCCAGTCGGCCTCTTGCAGGCGTCGGCTGCGGATGAACGGAGTCGGTTCGAGGTCGGCGAGCGGAGTGCCGGCGGCCGGCCGAAAGGCACCATAGTAGATACGGCGCATGGCGAGCTCGCGGTAGAGCCAACCGGCTGAGCTGAGTAGTTCGCTATCACTTTCACCGGCGGCACCGACCACAAACTGAGTTGCGAGGCCGGCCGGCAAGGCACCGGCGCGCTGCCAATCGCGGGCGAGCACCAGCGGCGCGATCAGGTCGGCATCCCAGCGGCGTTCGGGCGAGATGTGTGCCAGGCGTGCCGCATTCGGCGCTTCGAGGTTGATGCTGACGCGGCTGGCGAGGCGCGCTGCGCGTTCGATGTCACCCGCCGAGGCACCAGGGAGCAGCTTGACATGCACATACCCGCCGAAGCTGTGGTGACGGCGCAGGTGTTCGATCCCGTCGAGCATGCGATTATTGGCGTGTGCCACATCGCCATCGACGGCACTTGAGAGAAACAACCCCTGCACGGTTCCGCGTTCGTGGCGCGGCAGAAAGGTACGGGCCAGTTCTTCGGGTTCGAGGGCGGCACGCGGTGGATCACCGCCGGCTCGCAGGGGGCAGTATGGGCAATTCCATGCACAGCGGCTGCTCATCAGCAGACGGAAGGTCGGCATGGCGCGCCCATCAGGCCCGCTCTCGGTTGCCACAGCCGTATCGCCCCAGCCGGCACTGCGCGGAGTATAGCGCCGCCCCTGGCGGCTATAGCTGTCGCAGGCGTCGAAACGTGCCGCTGGTGCGAGAATATCAAGTTTCTCGTCAAGTTCCATGATGCGCTAGTATACCAGAACGAGTGTGCGTTGTGACAGCCCGAACTCCCGGCATCAATATGGGCTAGCTACGCCTCCGCCAATTCGATCACAGCCAGCGTGCAACGTGAAACACAGACCAGCTTCTCGTCGCTATCGCTGATGCGTACCTCCCAGATCTGTGTTGTCCGGCCGACATGCAACGGCACACCGATCGCCGTCAGCAGGCCGCTGCGGCGTGGACGCACATGGTTGGCGTTGATTTCGAGGCCGAAGGCTACCTTGCCGGGTGGGCAGTTGAGCATACCGCCGATACTGGCGACCGACTCGGCCAGAGCGACGGATGCACCGCCATGCAGGAAGCCGAACGGCTGCTGATGCTGCGGGGTGATCGGCATGGTCGCTACCACACGCTCAGGAGTAGCTTCCACCAGAGCCATGCCGAGCAGGTTTGCCAGCCCGCGCAGCAGCATATCGGGGTCGGGGGGCATAGCACTCCTTCTTTCACCGCCGATTCCGAGCACCCACCAGGGGGAAGCCGGTGGCGTGGCCGGCTGTTGCGTCGGTTCGTTGGTTGGGCGAAAAGAGCGGCCGAATGCGACATGCGTTGCGGCAGCATGCTACCGCAACGCATGCCGGGGTACTACTGGCCCTTGACCGCCGTCCACAGGTCGGTAAAGGCGCTGGTTTCGTCGCTGCGGACGATCCATTCCAGCCGTTCGTACATTGCTTCGTCGGGGGCGAAGCCGGCGGCATACAGCTCTTTGATCTCATCGCTGAGCAGTTCTTCGCCCGCCAGGTTGGGTGTCAGGTAGCCGACATAGTCGGTATTGCGGGCGGCGATCTCAGGCCGCAGCAGGAAGTCGATGAAGACATGCGCAGTATAGGCATTAGGTGAATCCTGCAGGATGGCAAGGTTATCCATCCAGATCACGCCACCCTCTTTCGGCATGACAAAGACGATATCGGGGTTGCCCGAGAACTCATCGCCCAGGCCAACGCGTGCCTGCATGGCCATACCGCTCCACGAGTGGGCCAGCACGTATTCGCCGCTTGCCAGTTTGCGATTGACATCGCTACTGTTATATGCGGCGAGCAGAGGTGTCTGAGCTTTGAGCAGGGCTTCGGCTTCGGCCAGGGCAGCCGGATCGGTTTCGTTGACCGACTTGCCGAGATAGCGCATGGCAGCCCCAGGGGTTTCGCGTTCGTCGTCGAGCATGCTTACCTGGCCGCGGAACGCTTCGAGCTGCGCCGGGTCGAACAGCACCGCCCAACTATCGATCCCGTTGGGGAAGAAGCTCTGGTTGTAGGCGATGCCGCTGATGCCGTACATATAAGGGATCGAATAGATATTGCCCGGATCGAAATAGGTATCGAGCAGTTCGGGATCGATATACTGCAGATTGGGCAGCAGGCTCTTGTCGATCGGTTGCAGCAGCCCATCGCGCCACATGATATCGACGGCATAATCCGAAGGGACGACGATATCGTAGCCGGAGCCGCCGGCCCGCACCTTGGCGATCATGTCTTCGTTGGCATCGAAGTTGTCGAGCACAACGCGCACGCCGTACTCTTGCTCGAACTCATCGAGCAGATCCGGATCGATGTAATCCGTCCAATTGTAGACGCGTAACTCGGCAGCCAGGCGCGAACGATCAACCCCATCGGCCGGGGTTTCGCTGTCGCCGTTGCCGGTTGCGCCCGGTTCACCCGCGTCGGCCGGGGCGGCCGTTGGTGCCGGGGCGGCCGTTGGTGCCGGGGCGGCCGTTGGTGCGCCACATGCCGCGAGCACCACGAGCACTGCTGTCAGCAGTGCAAGCAATCGAGCCATGGGAATCTTCCTCCTTCATTGAAGAGCGGCTTCCAGCAGACTGGAAGCAATAAGGGATGGCGGGATCGCAGACCCCTTTCCCGCGTGCGGCACAGCCGCAGTACGAGCGATAGAGTTAGCGCCGCCGCTGCAGAAACTGCGACAAGAAGACCAGCGAGATCGACAGCAGCAGCATGATCGTCGAGAGTGCATTGATCTTGGGGGTGATCGCCCGTTTCACCTGGCCATACACTTCAACTGGCAAGAGCGACACTCCCGGGCCGGTGGTGAAGAATGTAATGATGAAATCATCAAGCGAGATGGTAAAGCCGAGTAATGCACCACCGATAATGCCGGGCAGGATCAGCGGCAGCGTGATATGACGGAAGGTATTCCACTCATTGGCACCCAGATCCTGGGCAGCCTCCTCAAGCCGCATATCGAACCCCTTGAGGCTGGTGCGTACCACGACCACCACAAACGAAATGGTAAAGGCGATATGTGAAATGATCACCGTACCGAGTCCCATCGTCGGCCGGCTGCCGGTCAGGGCATCGATAATACCGAACGAGAAGGCGAAGAAAGCCAGCAGTGCCAGTGCCATTACGATTTCGGGAATGACGATCGGCAGATAGAGCAGCGCTTCGAGGCCGCCGCGCATCCGGAAACGGTAACGCTCCATTGCCAGTGCCAGCATCGTGCCGATTGTCGTCGCGACGAGGGTCGAGATCAGGGCGACCGTCAGGGTATTCATCGCGGCACCCATCAGGCGATTATCGGCGAACAGCCGCTCGTACCACTGCAGGGTGAAGCCCGTCCAGCGCACACCAAAGCTGTCGGTGGTGAACGAAAAGACCACCAGCACCACAATCGGCGCATACAGGAAGAGGTACATCAGCAGCGAATGGAAGCCGAGCAGGGCACTACCGGCATTGGATCGGCCGACCGGCGCAACCGCACGCCCCGGTTGGGTCTGCGAGAGTTCGATCATCGGCGTTCCTCAAGGGTTGTACGGTAGTAGAGCAAGATCACAATCGTGAGGATCGCCATGAAGACGATCGCCATCGCCGAGCCGAGTGGCCAGTTGGGCGGATTCGAGCGCGTAAACAGGCGTTGCAAAAGATTGCCGAGGTAATCGACCTTGGCGCCGCCGAGCAGGTCGGAAACCACAAACTGGCCGACCGTCGGGATGAAGACGAGCACCGAACCGGCAACGATGCCGGGTAGCGAGAGCGGCAGCATCACGCGCAAGAACGCACGCCAGCGGTTGGCACCCAGATCGGAAGCCGCCTCCATCAGGGTGAAATCGAAGCGATCGAGTGCGGCATACAGCGGCAGCACCATAAACGGCAGTTCGCCATAGATCAGGCCGATCAGCACCGCCCCTTCGCTCGGGTAGAGGATCTGGCGCGGCAGGCCGATCGATTGCAGCATGGTGTTGATCACGCCATTGTTGCTCAGGATGATCATCCAGGCATAGGTACGCACCAGGAAGTTTGTCCAGAATGGGATGAGGATGAGGAACAGCAGGGCGGCGCGCCAGCGGGCCGGTTGGCGAACGATGAAGAGTGCCAGCGGGTAGCCGATGATCAGGCAGATCAGGGTGGTGAGCAGCCCGACCCAGATCGAGCGCAGGGAGGCATTGACATACAGCGTTTCGCCGAAGAGCCGGATATAATTATCGAGTGTGAAAGTCCACTCGACCCGGCCGGTCGGCCCGGGAGTAGCGAAGCTATAGAGCACCACCACCAGCAGCGGCAGAATGAAGAAGAGAGTCAGCCAGAACAGGCCAGGAGAGAGCAGCAGCGCCAGGCGGCGCGGTTCGCGGTGTGGCGGGGCAATCGGGGTGTGGTGCGGGGGGGAAGCACGTTCATCAGCCGAACAAAACTCCGTCCCCTTAAATGCCCCACACCACCCCCGTATCGGCCCGCCCCCCTAGGAAGGCACGTTCGCCGGGCTGCCAGTAGGCATCACGGTCGAGGGTTGAGCGGCTGTTCTGTTCCCACACACTGAAGAGCCGATCGCGCCCCAGCCGCACCAGGATGCGGGTATCGCTGCCAATATACGCAATGCGATCGACCGTCACTTCAAAGGTGTTGGCGACCGCCTCAGCCGGTGCGTCGATCGTCAGGCGTGCCTTCTCGGGGCGCACCGAGACGGTCGCGACACCACTGGTGCTGAGTGCGCCACCCTTACGCCCATGCACCGTCAACCCGTCGGCGGTTGTGAGGGTGGCATGTTCACCGTTCAGGGCTGCGACATGCCCGTCGATAAAATTGGTATCACCGATAAAATCAGCCACGAAGCGGCAGTTCGGCCGTTCGTAGATCTCGGTCGGCGTGCCGACTTGCAGCACGCGGCCGTGGTGCATGACGGCGATCCGATCGCTCATCGTCAGCGCTTCTTCTTGATCGTGGGTCACGAAGATGAAGGTGATGCCGACCTGTTCTTGCATGCGTTTGAGTTCGATCTGCATCTCTTTGCGCAGTTTCTGGTCGAGTGCGCCGAGTGGTTCATCGAGCAGCAATACTTCGGGGTGGTTGACGAGCGCTCGTGCCAGAGCGACGCGCTGTTGCTGGCCGCCCGAGAGCTGGCGCGGCCGGCGTTTCATCTGCAGGCCAAAGGCGACATTCTCGGCGACCGACATATGCGGGAAGAGGACATAAGACTGGAAGACGGTATTGACATTGCGGCGGAACGGAGGGGTATTGCCGATCGATTGGCCGTGCAACACAATATCGCCGGCGGTGGGGAATTCGAAACCGGCAATCATGCGCAGTGTGGTTGTTTTACCACAGCCGGAAGGGCCAAGCATCGAGAAGAACTCGCCATCGCGGATGTCAAGCGAGACATGATCGACTGCGGTGACCTCGCCAAACTGTTTGACGACATCACGCAGTTCGATTGCAATGCCACTCTGATTCATGCGTGTCGGATCCTGCATGCGGAAGGCATGCGCTCTGCACGAATACCACTGCCGGGTTGCTGGTGCCCGAAAGTATAGCATATCTTTACCTGCGCACTCCCAGCCGGGCGCGATCGTACTGCTATACACCACGCGTCGGCGGCAGGTGCAATATGAGATGTTCGAGTGCCAGCTGAGGATTGACATTCTCGCGGATCTGGCGTGCTGCGTTGGCCAGGCGGCCGATGAAGACATGCACACCGGCGATGTCGTAACGGCGGGCGGCATGTTCGAGCGCCGGCTTGCGATCGATATGTGTGATGCTTTCGGGAACGCCGGCAGCGACCAGCAGCACATCGCGCCACCAGCTCTGCCAGAGTTCGAGCGCGGCATAGACACTAGCCTGTTCGCCGCTGCGGAATTCGCGGGTGCGTTCTTCGGCCCAGCGCAGCCCGGCACTTCGATCTGCCACTGCCAGTTCGGCAAGTTCGTCGAGCTGAGCCTGCTGGGTCACGAGTGCTTCGGGAT
>CALLZL010000727.1 GCA_937859575.1 uncultured Chloroflexota bacterium | reverse complement strand
GCGGTGCCGGGGCCGGCCCCTGTTTGGGGGCGCTGGGCCCGGGTGGGGGGGGCCCCCGCACACCCCACCCGCGTGCTGTTTGCCGACCCGCCACTGGCGGCTGGCCATGCCCGGGCGATTGTGCAACTTGCATGCGGCGAGCGGCCACGCCCACTGGTGGTTGCCGCCGCCGATACCGCCAACGAACTGCGCACCAATTCACTGGTCGTAATCTTTCGCAGTGGCCGGGCCGAGGTTATCGAGCGCACCGGCCCGCCGCGCTGAACACGATTCACCGCTCGATGCCACGATCATGCCCACCTGGCAATCGCAAGCAGACAAAGAAAGGACATCCATACCATGCCGCGCTACGAGACCCTGATCAAGGGTGGTGAACTGATCGACCCCGGTTCCGGCATGATCGGCCGGTACGATGTGGCGATCAGCGCGGGAAAGGGGGCCCGTGTTGCCGCTGCTATCGATGCCGCCGAAGCTGCGCGGGTCATCGACGCAGCCGGCCAGATCGTAACACCCGGGCTGGTCGATCTGCATACGCATATCTACTGGGGGGCGACCTTCTGGGGGATCGAGGCCGACCCGGTGGCGGCACGTACCGGCGTCACAACCTGGCTTGATGTCGGAAGTGCCGGAGCGTACAGTTTTCCCGGCTTCCGCGAGTATATCTGCAAGCCGAGCCGCTCGCGGATCTTCTGCCTGCTCAATCTTTCGTCGATCGGGTTGATCGCGCCGACCTGGGAATTCAGCAATCTCGATTACTGTAATGTCGATCTGGCGCAACAGATCATCGAAGCCAATCGTGACTTAATTCTTGGCATCAAGGCGCGCATCGACAACAATACCACCCGTGGCAGCGGTATCCGGCCGCTCGAGCTGGCCCGCGAACTCGCCGATCGCGTCGAACTGCCGCTCATGGTGCATATCGGCAATGGGCCACCGACACTCCACGAGGTTGCTGCGCTGCTAAGGCCCGGCGATATGCTGACCCACTGTTTTACTGGCGGCACACATCGCATTACCGGTAGCACCGGCAAGGTGGATCCCGCCATTCGCGAACTCCAGCAGCGCGGCCTGATCCTCGATATCGGCCATGGCACCGGTTCGTTCAGCTATGATGTGACCGAAGCCGCCCTGGCCGATGGCGTCGTGCCCGATGTGATCAGCAGCGACATCCATCAAATGAGTGTGCAGGGGCCGATGTATGATCTGCCGACCACACTCTCGAAGTTCCTCAACCTTGGCATGGCGCTGCCGGATGTGATCGATCGTGCCACCCGCCGGCCGGCACTCGCCATGCGCCGGCCCGATCTCGGCAGCCTGGCGGTTGATAGTGTCGCCGATCTGGCTCTCTTCCGCATCGAAACCGGCGATTATCTGTTCTACGATGTGAGTATGGCGGCGCGCCCCGGCACACAGCGGCTCGTCAATCCGCTGACGATGATCGGGGGGGGGGGGTTGCCGCCCCGGCCCGAAGGGCCACTGCCCCGGGGGGCTGTCCGCCCGCCGCATCAGCAGTAGTAACATGGCAGCCTGGGCCCTCTGCACACTCAGGGCGACTGTTTCGCCAGCAACGCCCAGAGACCGGCAATCGAGAGGAGTGAGCCGCCGGCAAGGTTCAGCCGCCGCTGTGCCTGCGGCGTCGCCAGCAGCCGGCTCGCTGACGCGGCACATGTCGCGTAGAGTGATGCATTCAGCGTCGCCAGGCTCACAAAGGTCACCCCGAGCAACCAGAGTTGCGGGGCGATCGCGGCGCTGCCGACAAGAAACTGTGGCAGAAATGCCACAAAGAAGATCATGCCCTTCGGATTCAGTGCGGTGACGAGATAGGTGTTGGCGAAGAGGCGGCGCTGCGAACCAGGCACATGCGTTTCAACCAGCCGGGTGGGGCTGATCCCGGCACGCAGCAGTTTGATCCCCAGGTAGAGCAGATACCCACCACCGATCGTCTTCACCACTGTAAACCAGAACGCGGAAGCGGCCAGCAGCGCCCCAAGGCCAAGCAGCGACAAAAGCAGCGCCGTTGAGTCGCCGAGTGCAACCGCGGCAACCAGCGGAATATTGGCGCGCCGGCCATGGGCAAGCGAATAGCTGATCACCGTC
>CALLZL010000726.1 GCA_937859575.1 uncultured Chloroflexota bacterium | reverse complement strand
AGTCTTGGTTTTGCCCGTCCTAATGCCCTGTTCGTCTACTGTTAGTTACTCAGCCCTGCAGATTTGCTATACTCTCTTCAGTAACAGTCTACAATTTACTGCCACAGAAAAGAAGCCTCTCTCGAACCACGAGTGAGGCTTCTTGGTTTTGCTATAGGGTGACAGAGAAGATGTTATAGGTGTGGTAGGTAGAAATCTATGTCGTACAAACTTTTGTTGAGTCTCGATATGTCGTACCCATTTTTCTTGGCGAAAGTCTCACAAAGTCGTGCCGGCCAGGGTACGCGTATACTCAAGCTGGCGCCAGGCTTCCTGCGTAAATGGCAGTGCGAGTTGATAGGCGGGTAAGCCGAGCAGCTGCCCAAGCTCGCCCATCACGTCGGTTTTCGTCAGACCCTGCGGCGCAATCGTGATGGTGGTCGTACTCCCTTCTGGTTGTCCAATGAAGGCGCGCTGCGCTGGATCACAGCGGAGTTCGAGCATATGACTGCGCCACGTGGTTCCCAGATAGTAGTCATAGCCACCCAGATCCATTCGCCCGTTCGCCCGCACGCGTCGAAACCACCGACAGTGTGCAAGATAGGCCCAGACACGATCCAGGTCAAGCATCTCGGCTTCCCATTCCGGCCGATAGGAGCGGCCCGAGTGCGCCGCTGCTGGATACGCTTGCAAGGGCGCTTGACCCTGCAAGACCCGCGAGGGAATATGCTGATTGAGCATGGCACGGCGCGCATCCAGACCGGCCCATAACGCCGTTTGATCGGGCCAGCGCTGCCCGAGTAATGCGTGCAGCGTCATGGTTTGATGCGTCCGCTCAATCTTGGCGTGATCCGTCGGACAGCGCTTACGGGTAAAGCAGACCTCAACACCCAAGGCCAGCAACCACAGATGCAACCTGGTCGGAAACGGCGATGGACTGGTGTTATCGTAAAAGACCGTCCCATGATCGAAGGAGATGCGACGCGGGAGGCCAGTGGTCAGGAAAGCGCGCCGCAACATGAGTTGATAGGCTTCCAAGGGCGGATTAGTCGTATCCACACAGGGATAGCTCTCGACCTTGAGGCGGCTGACAACATCAATAATGGTAATCAGGCTGACTTTGCCTACCCCCGCCACATGCATGCTGCCTTGGGCATCAAGCTCCCACTCGTCGTGCGGGGTACCTTCAGGAAGGGCTTTGGGCTGGGGTAAATCACTATGCTGCTGATAGCGCCGGGTCAATTGAGTCGCTTTCAGAAGGGCCGCCACTCGTGAGCGGCTCGGGAGCTGCGTGTCCTGCCAGCGCTCATCAACACGCAGTTCTGCCAGTAGCGTATCTGGCCCCCAGCCGGGATGCGCACGGCGCATCTGCAAGATTGCATCACGCAGGATGGGCGGAATTGTACTGAGCGGTCCGCTGGTGGGACGACCCATTTGGGAGCTTAACCCAGAACGACCGATCTGGTGACCACGGCGGCGCCATTTGCGTATGGTCCAGACGGAGCAGCCTAGTGCAGCGGCAATCTGTGGGTCAGACTGTCCCGCCGCTGCCCGCTCGGTGATCTCTACTCGCTCTTGGAAGGTGGTCGTTTGTCCACGCCGTATCATACTGCCTCCAGCTGACGATGCTCATCATTCGTGCTGGAGAATCATAGCGCGAGTTGCGACCACCCGGTACAACTTTATGAGACTTTGGAAAGGTACACCCGGTACGACATATCGAGACTCAACACTTTATTGTGCGACACAATGAACGAGGATCATGGTCAGCGGCATTGTAGACGGAAGGCACAAACGACGTGCTGGTAGTATTATGACAATGATGGCGATCAGTGGCGCTCAGTCCACTGCAACACATGTGAAGGCTGCGGTGCTGCACTCCACACCTACCTCCGTCCGTTTTGCGGCGTCCACATGTACTTCCTTGGGAGTATGTGACCACCTTTGAGATCATGATGAATGTCAAACGCATCACGCTTGCGGTCGTCCAACGAATGTGCTTTGGCGACTACTCACACGCTGGCACCTCATAAACTTTTTTGAGCGTCATCAACACATGCCGAATCTCACACGAGACGACAAATATCACCACCTAATAAGGACAGGTAATCTAATATCAACACTCTCAATACAAGCCTTAATTAGATAAATAAGGATAGAATGTAAATCATCTAGTGAATAGGCAGATGATTTAAAAGAGTAATCCGAACCATATACTGCGATCATTCCATGTACAACTTCTTCTAATTTCTGACAGTCTTCGAGCAAGCCTAAAGACGAAGCTATTGAAAATGATCCAACAGCATAATTCTCTAACTGTATTGGTACAAAGAAATTAACAGGCAGATAGAGGCTTGTAAATCTATTCCCACCCAGCAGACTTTTGGCTCCTTCGACACCTAAATAGTCTTGCGCAATATCCAACAACAATGCAAATCCTTTGGCACTAAATGAGACATCCACAGTTCCTATAGTATCAGAAGGTTCGTCCCAAGGAACCTTATCCCAACCGAAAACCAAGCAAATTTCCCGAATAAACTCATAATCCGAATCCGAGAAATTTGGAGGGCCATGAACCCTCCTTTGCGATTCCGGTACAATAATACTTCTTACTTGTACTGTAATTCCCATAAAGACATCCTAATCTTACGGGCCGAGAGTTTGAACGATCACTCGGACGCCATAGTACTGCTCTGCACTTAAAAAGCCAGAATCTGTCATCCACCCCAATTTGCCATCAACTACCCGATAGTTTCCTATACCTCTAGTGATCAGCCTACTATATTGTTGTCTGCTCATTCCTATAGCGTATTCTATATTAATGCCTTGCCCTTCTTTCATTCTAAGGAATTGAGCTGTATTATCAAGTTGCCCGAAGGCGTCATCTAAATTTCCCCCCTTACTTTCACCTATTCGCCAAGCATTCCGTTGAGCATTATATCCCACAAAATCAGCGCGCTTTCCAGTGATTCCTAAGTTCTTCGCAATGTCTTTGTCTAGCTTACCATACAATTGCTCAAATCCTTCTTGTTCCCATTGACTACGTAACATATCTTCTTGGTCATCTGGATCAAGAGAAGGATTAGGTGGTGTAGCTGTATCACCCCCTAAATCACTCGACGAAGCAGCAGTCGGAACATCATCAGTGCTGCCTTGATTGAGAGGCATATTTACTTGTAGCCAAATGTACATGGCTGCGGTTGCTATAGCAGTCAATGCGCCACAACCAAGTGCTGGTGCTGGACCGCCAACCGCCGCAACTATACAAGGATGATGCCCATCGGGATCATTAAATGTAAGCGGATTATTATAGCTATATGCGTACCGATTCAGCGACTGCGGATTTGCTGGATTAGGTACCACCGTATCTGGCGAGATGAACCGTGCGAGCACGGGATCGTAGTAGCGGGCATTATAGAACAACAGCCCCGTGCCATCCAGATACTGTCCAGTGTAGTTGCGCTGGGTCGCACTGACACCACCGCCACGCACCGCGCCCCACGGGTCGTAGGCTTGCTGGCCGATGACGGCACCGGTATTGTTGGTTGCGACCCCCACGCTGCCGAGGTGGTCGCTGTGCAAGTAGACCATCGGCGATCCACCCGTGTTGTCGCGCTGGGCGATCACCTGGCCGTTGAACTGGTAGCTGGTGCGGATCGGGCCGCCACTGGTCTGCTCTTCCCACAGCCCGCCGTGTAGGTAGATGCGCGTGCCGTCGCTGGCACCGCGCCGCACACGGGCGCCATCCGCGTCGTAGCTGTACGTTTCGGTGCCACTGCTCGTCGTGATACTCACCGGCCGGTTGTCGGCGGTCCAGACATAGGTGCGCCCGCCGCCACTCAGCAGGTTGCCATTCGCATCATAGGTGTACGCCTGTCCACCAACACTCGTTGGTGTGTGTGGGCGTGACGCGCCCGCACTTGGATAGACATAGCTCACCCCGGCTTTGCTCGTCAGGTTGCCGATCGAATTGTAGGCGTACCACTCGTCATATCCGGGTGGGCTGACGACACCGGGCTGTGGGGCGGTCGGCGCGTACTTCTGCTGCAGGTAGCGCTCGACCTGCAACCGATCTGCCTCGCTCAACGCCTGCTCGTACACCAGCACTTCCGCAATGTCACCGGGGAAGTAGGTATTGTTGTTGTGGCCGCGCCCAAGCTGCGCAGTGCTCTGCGTGCCACTGATGGTGGTGAGCTTGCCGGTCTGTGTCAGCACCGCCGTGCCATCGACATACAGCGTGTCGGTGGTGCCGCTGTGCTTGGCGCTTGTCCGTGTGTACGCCGTGCCGATCGAACTGGGGCGCGTGTAAATCAGGTTGTTATTCGTCTGCGTAGTGCCAAAGCGCGCTTGTGCCGCACCCTGATACGCACTGAGCCCGGTCGCGCCCCATGAACTGGTCTCATTCCAGAACAGCGTCGCGCGCTGCAGCGAGGTGCTGGTCGATGTGGCGGTGCTATTCGAGCTCACGACAAACATCGTCATACCGGTCAGGCCGTTGATGGCATACGATGTCGTCAATACGTCATCGCTGCCATCGAAGCGCACCACCGGTTTCCCGGATACGGCGTTATTG
>CALLZL010000725.1 GCA_937859575.1 uncultured Chloroflexota bacterium | reverse complement strand
CGCCATCGGCCCCCGGCGCCCCCACCGCGCGCGCGCCCCGGCGGGCGTGCAGCTAGCTGGCCCCGGGCGGTGGTGCGGATACGGTGCGCGGAGCAAACGATCCAGCGTCGCCCGCCATAGGAGCGCAGCTCGATCTCTCGGCGATCGATCACTCGTGGTTGCTTACCCCTGCCGAGATGCGTGATCTCTATCTGATCATGCTGTCGATTGTCGCTGCCTTCTGAGCGCAATCGGCCTGTGGCGGCTCGCACGCCAGAACCGCGTGACACAATCGCAGAACCTGCGCCTGCAACGCCGTATTCGCAGTATGCGCCGGTTGCGCAGCCTCAATTAAGCGGCTGATCCATCCATCCCTGAATCAGAAGCGTATAAGCTACATGGGAAGAGAGGAGTCCCCATG
The DNA here is from genome assembly GCA_937859575.1 of uncultured Chloroflexota bacterium. Classification (GTDB taxonomy): domain Bacteria; phylum Chloroflexota; class Chloroflexia; order Chloroflexales; family Roseiflexaceae; genus CALLZL01. The sequence goes on along the minus strand of CALLZL010000725.1, from coordinate 7,575 downwards.
AACGGCGTAGCAGTTCTGCTGTTACGCCGTTCGTGTTGATGGCAGCGGCGATACAGATCACATACAACCCCTTAATACATGATCATACCGCCGGTGACATTGATCGCTTGCCCGGTCATATAGTAGGCGCCGGGGCCGATCAGGAAGACAACCACCTCGGCGACGGCTGCCGGGCTTGCACTGTGCCCGAGCGGGATGCGTGCCACTCGTTCAGCGCGTATCGCCGCAGGAAGCACGCCACGCAACTCCGCAAATGCGGTATCGACTGCATCCTGCATTGGCGTGTCGATCATACCAGGGCAAACGGCATTGATCCGTACACCGGCCGGCGCAGCAGCATGCGCGAGGGTTCTGGTCATGGCGATCACTGCTGCCTTGCTGATGTTATAGATCGGGTGGTGGATCGTCGTTGCGCTCTTGCCCGCCGCCGAGGCAATATTGACAACCCGGCCGCTACGCTGTGCGATCATGTGGCGGAGCGCATGCTGGCAGCAGAAGTAGGTCGCACGGGCATTGACATCCATCACCACATCCCAGTGCTCTTCCGTCACGGCCAGTGGATCGCCGGTGCGCAGAATGCCGGCATTGTTGACCAGCACATCGAGCCTGCCGAAAGCCGCCAGCGTTGCGGCGAACATCCGCTCGCGATCGGGCACTGCCGTGACATCGGCGGTGATCGCCAGTGCCTGCCCACCGATTGCTCTGATCTCGGCGGCGACTGCCTCGGCGCACTCGCCGTCGCGATCGACGACAGCAATATGCATCTGCTCGGCGGCCAGGCGCAGCCCGATCGCTCGGCCGATCCCCTGACCTCCGCCGGTGACCAGTGCCGCCTGGCCGATCAATGGTGCTTCCACTAGGCGATCCGGTTCGGCAGTGGCAGCCCGGCCAGCCCGGCCAGCAGATTATCGACCGAGCGTTGTGCCATGGCACGCCGTGTCTGGCGCGTTGCACTACCGAGATGCGGCATGATGATAAGGTTGTCGAGCGCAAGCAGTGGGTGATCGCGTGGTAGCGGCTCCGGCTCGGTGACATCAAGCGCCGCACCGGCGATCTGGCGTTGCTGTAAGGCGTTGAGCAGCGCATCATGATCGACAACACCACCACGAGCCACATTGATCAGGAAGGCGCTCGGTTTCATCAATGCCAGCTGCTCACGCCCGATCATACCGCGTGTCTCAGGGGTCAGCGGCATGTTCAGCGTGACATAATCAGCTGTTTGCAGGAGTTCATTCAGGTCGGTGTAGTGTGCGCCGATGTCGGCTTCAGCTGCTTCGTCACGGCGGCGATTATGGTAGAGCACATGCATGTCGAAGCCGTGGGCGCGGCGTGCCACCTGGCGGCCGATGTTCCCCATGCCGATGATGCCGATCGTTGTACCGTGTACTTCGTACCCCAGCATAAACCCCGGATCGTAGTGTGTGAAATCGGCACTTCGCGCAAACCGATCCCCGATCACCAGGTTGCGAGCAACCGCGAGCAGCAGGGCAAAGGTCATATCGGCGGTTGCGCCATCGAGAATACCGGGAGTATTGCCGACCGGTATACCACGCTCGCGTGCTGCTGCCAGGTCGATGTGATCAACACCGACGCCGAAATTGCTGATCACCTTGAGGTTGGGGGCCAGATCCATCAGCGGCCCATCAACCTGCGGGTGGCCATAGGTGAAGATTCCTTCGGCCTGCGCCAGAATCGTCGCAAGCTCCGACGGATTCGAAGGCCAGACAACAATCGTGCATGTGTTGCCGATCATAGCCATGATCTCGTCGGTCAGCGCGACATCGGTAATGACCAATGGTGGCATGGCAGATCCTTTCAGTGCAGTGGCTGCACTGCTCTGGTTGGCATGCAGGAGTCTGCCAACCTGTGCGGGCTTATTCGACGATCAGCGATAGCAACGAGATGACGAGCCCGGCAAGGCCGCCGACGATCGTGCCATTGATACGAATAAACTGAAGATCGCGGCCAACCTGCAATTCAATGCGGTGGGCGGTGCTGGCGGCATCCCATCGCTGCACGGTATGCTCGATCAAGTCACGCACTTCATCGCCGTATTCGCGTGCGGCAAAGTGAGCCACACTTTCAATCCAGTCGTTGATGCGTGCAGCGAGTTGTTCGTCGCGCTGTAATAATTCGCCGATCTGCATCAGGCCACGAGTCAGTGCATCGCGCAGCGCAGAATTATCCTGCTCGCTCTGTTCGAGCAAGGCATGCTTGGCATCCTGCCAGAGCGAAGCCGCCAGATCGCGTACGATCGGGTCGCCGAGCAGCTCTTGTTTGTATGCTTCGCCGCGCTGCAACAGATCCGGATCGTGCTGCAACTGCTCGACGAAGCGCTCAACAATCTCGTCGAAGCGGGCATGCAGCGGATGTTCCGGATGATCACGCAGCTCCGTCAGCGTCCTGGTAACCGTTTCGACAAGCCGGGTATAGATGGTTCGATCGACACCGCGCGGCATCCACCATGGCGAACCTTCGACGATCCGGCGGCGGATGGAATCCTGATGTTCTTCAAGCAACTGCGCCGCCAGTTGCACCAGGGCATACAGCAGATCATGGCGGCGGCGACCGATAAACAGCGCCCCAAGTGCGCGCCCGATCAACGGGGTAGCCGGAGTGGCCTGCAGGGTATTCACGGCCGTCCGTTCGATCAACGACTGCACAACATCATCATTCACGACGCGCAGGGTACCGGCGGCGCCGCTGGCAAGAATGCGTGCCACCCGTTCGGCCGGTTCGTCGCGTGCCAGCCAGCTGCCAAGCCGTGCAGCGGCATTGATCGAACGGAGCCGACTAGAGATCACTTCGGTCGTGAGGAAGTTGTCGCGCATGAAGCGGCCAATACTCGCGCCGAGGTCGTTCTTGCGGCGCGGAATGATGGCCGTATGCGGAATCGGCAGGCCGAGCGGATGCCGGAACAGCGCCGTCACCGCGAACCAGTCGGCGATAGCGCCGACCATCGCCCCTTCTGCGGCGGCGCGCACGAATCTCGCCCATGGATACTGCGATTCGAAGCGCAGAGCAACCACAAAGATCCCTGCCGCCAGCACCAGCAACCCGGTGGCGATATGCTTCATGCGGTCGAGCTCGGCACGCCGTACGTCGTCGTTGTCGTTTCGCTTCAGCACCGTGCTGTTATAACTCGTGCAATGTTTGCAGCAATCGATCAACCTCTTCGGCGGTGTTGTAGTGCACCAGACCGATTCGCAGCATGCCGCCCTGATCTTCAACCCCAAGCCGTTGGCTGAGATTGAGCGCATAGTAGTTGCCGTTCCAGGCAAAGATGCCGCGCTCACCCAGATAATCGGCAAGCGCCTGGGGTGTATACCCGGCCATGCGGAACGAGACCGTCGGTGTGCGCCAGTCGAAGCGCGCCGGATCACTGATGCCGTAGAAGGTCAGCCCGGGAACGGCAAGCAGCCCTTCGATCAGCTTGACACTCAGTTCGCGTTCATACGCCTTGATAGCTTCCATCGCCGTCAGGATACGATCGCGCCGGCCGGCTGTTGTCGTGCCCGCCACCTGCGCGCCGAGATCGGCAAGGTAGTCGATGGCTGCTGCAACACCTGCCAGCCCTTCATGGTTCTTGGTGCCGGTCTCCCAACGATCCGGGATCGTATCGGCGGCCGGCCGTACTTTGTAGGGGTGAAGGCGTTCAAGATGCTCGCGTTTGCCGTAGAGCGCACCCATATGTGGTGCAAAGAACTTATACGGCGAGCATGCGAGGAAGTCGACGTCGAGTGCCCTGACATCGATCGGCCCGTGCGGCGCATAATGCACCGCGTCGATATAGACGAGCGCACCGGCGGCATGCGCCAGGCGCGTGATCTCGGCGACATCATTGATGGTACCGACGGCATTTGAGGCAAAGCCGAACGCGACCAGCCGTGTGCGTGGGCCAAGCTGTCGTTGCAGGTCGTCCATGTCGAGTGTGCAGTCCTCGGTATCGACATCGACGAAACGGATCACTGCCCCTTGTTCGGCAAGTGCCATCCATGGCGCCACGTTCGCATCGTGGTCGAGGCGCGTCAGCAGGATCTCGTCGCCTGCTTTGATCTCGCGCCCGAACGAACGACTCAACGCAAACGTCAGAGTCGTCATGTTATGGCCAAACACTACCTCGTCTGGATCACAGCCCAGCAGATCGGCCATGCCGGCATGCGCGGCGACAATATACTCATCGCTTCGCCGGCTGGTCAGGAAGGCGCCATGGGTATTGGCATTGGCAGAGACGAAATAGGTGCTGACGGCGTCGATCACTCGCTGCGGCACCTGGGTTCCCCCCGGGCCGTCGAAGAAAACGGCCGGTCGATTGGCGACCTCCTGTGTGAGTGCGGGGAACTGCCCGCGAATCCATGCCAGATCGAGGGATGCCATGCAAGACTCCTATAGTGAGCGGAAGCGGTATACACGGTGCGATAAACGAGTGCCATAATGGTAGCCGGCAGCTTAATCCATCGGTACCAGTCGCTGACGCAGTGCGTAGATCGCGGCCTGGGTACGATCGGCGAGATGGAGCTTCGAGAGAATATTCGACACATGGGTTTTCACCGTCTTCTCGCTGATGACGAGCGCATCGGCGATCTCTTTGTTGCTCTTGCCGCGTGCGATCAGGCGCAAGACATCCATCTCGCGCTCGGTCAACTGTTCGACGGTATCGTCGGCGGTTCGTGGTGTGCTGAATTCCTGCATAAGTTTAGCGGCGACTTCGGGGTGCAGCCCCGCCTCGTTGCGCTGGGCCGCCCGAATAGCCCGCGCGAGATCTTCCGGCTGCACATCCTTCAGCAAATACGAAATCGCCCCGGCCTTGATCGCCGGGAAGACCTTGTCGTCGTCGGCGAAGGAAGTCAGCACGATCACACGGCTCGATGGGCTCGATGCCTTGATCTGCCGCGTTGCCTCCACGCCGTCGATACCGGGCAGCACCATGTCCATCAGTACCACATCGGGGAGCAAATCACGCGCCAGTTTGACACCCTCTTCGCCGCTCTGAGCTTCGCCAATCACTTCAATATCATCCTGCAGCTCCAGGAAATCACGCAACCCTTGCCGTACGACGCGGTGGTCATCAACGAGCATCACACTGATACGATCCATTGTCTCGTTCCTCTCTTACTTGGACGACGCAGTGCCTGGTAGGTATACGGGTCGTGTACCGAATGGCACCAACAGTTGCTGTACTACCGCTTAATCACCAGCTCAATCACTGTACCATTGCCGGGTGTCGAATAGACATGCAGTGTACCACCAGCCTCGGCCGCTCGCTCGCGCATGCTGGTGAGCCCGAGGTGCCGCCCGCTACTGCGTGGTAGTTCTTCAACTACAAAACCGCACCCATCATCGACAACCGTCAGCAAGACCTGCTTGGGCTGAAGGGTGAGCGTGACATCGACCTGCCGGGCACCGGCATGCTTGACGACATTGTTGAGTGCTTCCTGGGCAATGCGATAGATCGCCTGATCGATCCCACGTGCATGGCGTTCGTCGCCGCTGATGCTGAGCTGGATGATCAGCCCTTCGCGTCGATTCAGCGCCGCAACATGCTGTTGCAGTGTAGTGAGCAGCCCATGCTCGGCCAACCCCGGCGGCCGAAGCTGGAAGATCAACGCACGCATCTCGGCCAGCGCCGCCTGGGCTGTCTCTTGCAGTCGTTCGAGCTGCAGCGCGGTGCGGCCGGGATTCTTTTCGATCTGGGCACGTGCCGCCTGAGCCGTCAGGGTCATACTGAAGAGCTGCTGCGACACCGAATCGTGCAGGTCGCGTGCCAGCCGGCTACGCTCTTCGAGTACGGCCGCTTCCTGTGCGCGCTGATAGAGGCGTGCCTTTTCGATCGCGCTCGCCAGCACATCGGCCAGGGTTGTCAGTGCGCCGACATCTGCCGCCCCGAAGTACGCCCCGCTGTGTGGTACGAGTTGCAGGAGTGCGAGCACACGGCCGCTGGCGGCGATTGGTATATAGAGGGTTTCGTCGCCAAGGATACTGCCACTGCGCTGCAGCTGTTCGATCTGGAGCTCGTTGTGCAACGCTAATGGCTCGCCATCGCCGGCATAGGCCACCAGATCAAATCTGCCGTGATCTTCTTCGTGGTGAAAGAGTGCTACCGACCGGCAATCGAACCCGATGCGCACCTGTGCCGGCACGATCGTCAGCAACTGCTCGATATCGACGGTCGATACCGCGAGCTGGCCGATGGCATTAATGACTTCGAGGTGGGTATTGCGCCGCCGCACCTGTTCGGCGAGTTGCTGGCCGGCGGCATACAGGCGAGCACTATTGATCGGGCCACCGATCTGGGCCGCCACAGCTTCTAAGAGATCGACATCTTCGTAGGTGAAGGCGTTGATTCGATCCGATTCGACGCTGAGCACCCCGATGGTACGCCCGCCGCTGCGTAACGGCACGGCAATATACGAGCGGATGCCGCGGTTTGTGCCGATATGGCGCGCCGCCGGCTGCACGCGTATCTCACGCTCGACATTGTTCGAGAGGAACGGCAGACCATGCTGCACAACCCAACCGGCGATACCTTCACCGATATGAAGCCGCACCTGGCGTGCCGCTTCATCGATACGCCCCATCGCCGCCGAGATCACCAGTTCGTCGTCGTCGTTGAGCAACGAAATCGAACTGGCCTGAAAGAGTACTGCCAGGCGGGCGATGGTGCGCTGCAGGATCGTGTCGAGATTGAGGGTCGCGCCGACATCCCGCCCGAGTTCGGCAAGAAGCTGTTCTTTGGCGAGCAATCGCTGGGTACGGGCAGCCAACCGCGCATTTTCGAGCGCCAGTGTTGCCTGGCGTGCAATGGCTTCGAGCACCTGCACCTGCGAGAGGTCGAGCGCCCGCACATCAACTGCCGGCTCGACATACAGTGCCCCCACCAGCCGATCACCGCGACCACGCAGCGGTACCAGCAGCGCCATGCGCCTGCGATCCTGTGGCGGAGTGGTCACCGTGACGGTTCGCTCTGCAAGGGTCTCTGCCGGTATGACAAACGAAGTACTCAGCTGCTGTTCCGGCCGTAAGAGCCGTTGATAGATGGTGGGGGCTATCGGATTGCTCCGCAGCCGCGTGACGGTCTCGTCGGCCAATCCGGCAAAAGCACAGGCTTCGAATACATCGGTATCGGCATTCCGTAGCCGCACATACACCCGTGGATGGCCGAGTGTTCGGCAGATGGCATCGGCCACATCCTGCAAGAGTGTATTGGGCGACATCTCGTCGTTGAACTGTGTGCCGAGCGCCAGCAGATCGCCGAGCGGCAGATTGCGCAGCAGATCACCGGGTGGTGGGGTCGAGGCCGGTGGTTCGTTCAGGTTCATGGGGCGCTCCTGAGTTCGTGCAGGGTGCCCTGGCCAAAGTGCAACCCTCGCCGCAGCACGATCGGGCCGAAGAGTTCTTCCTGTTCGGCGCTGAGTGCCTGCCGCTTGATCAGTTCGAGCACAGCCCAGAGTGTCACTACCAGTTCGACCCGCCGGACGACCGGGGCAAGCAGATCGGTGAAGGCAATAAACGGCCGCTCGTGGAGCATCGTATGGATGCGCCCGGCGACTTCCCCAACCGTCATGACCTTGGCTG
>CALLZL010000724.1 GCA_937859575.1 uncultured Chloroflexota bacterium | reverse complement strand
CCACCGGCGTTGTCGGTTGCATTACCGCCTGAGCTCGCGCCCCCCGCGCCGTTTGATCAGGAAGCCTCGCTGCCCAATGAGGCCGGCACGCCTCCAGAGCTTGCCGAAGGCCCACCGACAACCATAGAAGGCGGGTTTGGCGAACAGCCGGGTGGTGCCGCAGGCGCAGATGGTACGGGGCAGGCAACCGGCGAAGGGCAGAACGCGCCGAGCGGTGATCCGCGCACCATGGCGGCACTTGCCGAAGCGCTACGCGACCAGGGGATCACACGGCCGGCTGCCGAGGCGCTTGATCGCGGTGATACCGCGACCGCAGCCCAACGCCTACGCCAGGTGGCCGATCAGGCCGATCAGCTTTCGCCGCAGTCGCGCCTCGATCTGGCGAATGCCCTGCGCCGGGCGGCTCCCGAAGTAGCTCAGAGTGATCCCGCAATGGCCGAACAGATGCAACGCACCGCCGATGGGCTTGATGCCGGTGGGCGGGCAGCCGCACAAGGGCTCGATGATCTTGCGCGTGCCATCGAGCAGTTACCACAACAGGCGCAATCGGCAGCCGGCCAGGGCGAAGGCCGGCCAGAACCGGGTGAATCCGGCAACGGCAGTGGCGAGGGCAACCAGGATGCCGCCTCGGACACACCGGCAAACCCCGGTGGTGCAGGGGGTGTCGGCAATACGCCGATGCGCCCCGAGCAGCAGCGCCCGGCACCGCCCGAGCGGCTTGGTGTGGAAGGCAGGCCGCTCGAACTTGAGGCCGATCAGGGTGGCCAGGAAGCAGATGGCAACCCGAATCCGACAACAATGCTTGGTGGTACAGGCGGAACAACCGGCGGTACGAGTGGTTCGGGGGGTGCAACCGCCCCTGATCCGCTGCGTATCCCACTGGAAGAACGAGATGTGGTTCAGGAATATTTTCAACCGTGAGCGAACGACCGCCACCGGGCGGTTATTCGACGAAACATTCCTGCGGCGGCTCGAACGCATGAGCCTGCAGGCCCAGCGCACCCTGCGCGGCCGGCCGACCGGCGGCACTCATCTGAGCCGTCAACAGTTGCCGACCTCGATCTTCAGCGATCATCGGCCCTACAGCCATGGCGATGATATTCGCTATATTGATTGGAATGCCTATGCCCACCAGAACGAGTTCTTCGTCAAACTTGGCGAAGTCGAACAGGATATTAACGTTCACCTGCTGGTCGATACGTCGCGCTCAATGGCTTTTGGTTCACCGGCCAAACTACGTAGCGCCCAGCAACTGGCTGCGGCACTTGGCTACCTGGCGCTGACCCATAGCGATCGGCTGACTCTTGTGCCGTTTGGTGGCGGTCGGCAACGTGCTTTTGGGCCTACCCAGGGCAAGGGCCGCGTGGTCGAAATGCTGCGTTTTATCGAACGCATGGAGGCCGACCAGCCGCAAAGCCGGATCGCTGCGACGCTGCGTGACTATGCGCAGCAGCACGAACGCGGCGGCCTGCTGGTGCTGATGTCGGATCTGTTTGCCGCCGATAACCTGGTGGAAGGGTTACAGATGCTGCCGCCACCACGCTGGCAGATCCTGGTGCTGCATTTCCTCTCGCCCGATGAACTCGACCCACCGCTCGGCGGTGCTGCTGATCTCCAGGACAGTGAGACCGGGCAGACGCTGGAATTGATCCTCGACAGCGAGACGATCGCTGCCTATCGTCAGGCCTTGCGTAGTTGGCGCGAACGGATGATCGCCGCCTGTGCCCAGCGTGGTGCAACCTATGCGCAGGTGCTGACGCAATGGCCGCTCGAACGCCAGGTCGTCCCCTTCCTGCGGGCACGGCGAATATTGACATAAAAACAGGTAACGGAGCAACATGTCTTTTCTGCTACCGCTTGGCTTGCTGGCATTGCTGGCGTTGCCGCTGATCTTTCTTCTGCATATGCTGCGTGAGCGACGTCGGCGTGTGCTTGTGCCGAGCCTGTTGCTCTGGCAGCGGGTGCCGCAACGCCGTGTCAGCGAGCGGCGTTTTCAGTTGCCGCGCTCGCTGTTGCTACTGTTACATCTGCTGATTGCGGCGCTGATCGGGCTGGCATTGGCACGCCCGCAACTCGCCGGTGCCTTGCCGGGGGGCGCGGTACACCTTGCGATTGTGGTTGATCATTCGACCAGTATGACGGCCGCATCAGGTGGTACGACGCGTCTGAATGAGGCGCGCCGGCGTGCCGCCGATCTGATCAGCAGCCTTGGCGCAGCCGATCGGGTGACGCTGATCGCTGCCGGGCCGACGGCGCAGATCGTTGCTTCAGGGAGCGCTGCCGATTCTGCCAGTCTGTTGGCTGCACTTGATCAGGTGGCTCCTGGTGGCAGCGGCCTTGATCTGACAGCCGGATTAGCCCTTGCAGAAGCGGCGCTTGATCCGTTGTACAGCCGCCGGATCGTTGTCATCAGCGACGGCGGTGTCACATCCGCCCCCGGGCAGGTTGGCGTGCCGCTTGAATGGCTGACGGTCGGTAGGGCTCAGCCTAATCGTGCCCTGGTGCGGTTTGCGGCGCGGCCATGGGGCAATCAGATCCAGATCTATGCGCGGGTGGCCAATACCGATATTGTGCCGTATGCGGCTGCACTCCGGCTCTATGGCGACGAAATGCTGCTCAATAGCGAGAATGTCGGTATCGCCGCCAACAGCGAAACCGAGCTCACCTGGCGCATTCCGGCCGAATATCAGACCCTCCGGATCGAGATCGACGGTAACGATGGTCTTCCCGATGATGATCACGCCTTCCTGAATGTGGTGCGGGCGCGGTCGATCCGCACCCTGCTGGTATCGGATCGGCCGGATATTATGCGCCGTGCGCTGCAGGCGGTTCCCGGCGTACAGCTGACGGTCGTCGGATCGGCCGGGTATGGCACCGCGGCTGCGGCGGATCTGACGGTCTTTGATGCGTTTCTTCCCGATGCATGGCCGGATGGTGCGGTGCTGGCCGTGAATCCACCGGCCGGTAACCCGTTGGTCGCGGTGGTGCGTACCAACGAAGAGCTGGGTGATAAACCCCTACGCCAGCAAGGTGTTGCGGCCGGGCTGTCATTGAGTGGTGTGCAGTTTGGCCCGCTGATGCAGATCGAACCACCCGCCTGGGCGACGGTCGAGCTTGCCGCTGCTGATCTGCCGCTGATCATGCGTGGGCGCAACGACGGGCGTGATATTGCGGTATGGGCATTTGCGCCGGCCGAAGGAAGTCTGAGTACCCGGCTTGCCTTTCCGATCCTTGTCGGGCGCACGGTGCGCGATCTAACCCCATCGTCGCTGCCGGCTGCCGTTGCTGCCGGGGTGCCGTTTGTCATCCGCCCTGATCCACGTGCCGAGTCGCTACGCATCAGCGGGCCTGATGGTGCCGAAAGAGTGCTGCCGGCAGAATCGACGGTGGCTATCGATACACCAACACAGCCGGGCTTCTATTTGATCGAAGAGCAGATCGGCGGAACAATGCAACCGGTCGGTTGGATCGGTGTGAATGCCGGCAGTGCGCTCGAGGCTGATCTGACGCCGCAACCGGCACCACAGATCACCGCACCCACCCAGGATGTCGGTCAGGCGGTTCAGTATCGAGTGTCGGATCTCTGGCCCTGGCTGGCAGTTGCCGCGCTGCTCTTCCTGGCGCTCGAATGGGGATACGTGCTGCGATGATCTTGCGCGAACCGCTCTTTTTGCTATTTCTGATCCTTATTCCGCTGATCATTGCGCTCTGGTCGCGGCGGCGCGGCCGACTCAGCGGCCTGAATCTGCTCCTGCGGATCATGATTGTCGCTCTGCTGGTGCTGGCACTGGCACAACCGACCTTTGCCGTACCATCGGCGAGCGAACCACTGCTGGTCGTGCTGGTTGATCAGTCCGATAGCCTGGGGGATGCCGGGCGCGAAGAGCTGTGGCAACAGGCAGAAGAGATCCGGCGGCAGCACGATGGCGAAACCCAGTTGATCACCTTTGGTGCCGATGTTGCCGCTGCTGCTGCGGATGTCAGTGGCGACCAGACCGATATTGCGGCGGCATTGCGGGCGGCGCGCGGCATTCTTGCCGCCGGTGGCGGCCGGATCGTCTTGCTCTCGGATGGCGAGGCAACGCGTGGTGATGCACTGGCCGAGGCTCATGCCGCTGCTGCTGCCGATCTGCCGATCGACACACTGGCGTATCTGCCGCCACCGCGCGATGATATCTGGCTGCGCGAGATCATCACCCCACGCACCCTGCGCGAAGGCGAAGAGTTTATCGCCGAAGTTGTCGTGATGAGCAATACCCCGGCAACGGCACGCGTCGAATTGTACGCCGGCGATCAGTTGCTGACCCTCTGGGAGAGCGGGTTGATGGTCGGAGAGAACCGTTTTTCGTACACCAATACCGCCGGCCGGCCGGGCGTGCTGACACTCCGGGCGGTGCTGAGTGGCGAGCCGGATGCCGAGCCGCGCAATAACAGCAGTGCTGCCGCGATTGTGGTCGCTGCCGCGCCAACCATTCTGCTGGTCGAGGGGCAGCCGGGTATTGCAGCCCCGTTGCGCGCAGGCCTGCGCACGGTTGGTGTGAATGCCGATCTGATCGCAGCGGCGGCAATACCGGGGCAACTGTCGCCACTCGATCCATACGAAGCTGTGGTGCTGGTCGATGTGATGGCCGGCAATCTGACGCTCGATCAGATGGCGACGCTGCGTGAATTCGTGCGGAGCGAAGGGCGTGGTCTGCTGGCGACGGGTGGACGTTCATCATTCACATTGGGCGGTTACAAAGGCACCCCACTCGAAGAGGTGTTGCCGGTACTGATGGATCCACCGCCCCGGCCCGAGCGTTCGGATGTGACGATGCTGCTGCTGATTGATCAGTCGGCCAGTATGGGTCCCGAGATCGGCCGCAGCAAGTTTGTCATGGCAAAGGAATCGGCTCTGCTTGCCACCGAGTCGCTGCGTGATGAAGATCGGTTGGGTGTGCTGGCATTCGATACCAACCAGCGCTGGGTAGTGCCGTTCCAACTGATTGGGAGCGGGTTGAGCACTGCTGAGATCCAAGCCCAGATCAGCCAGCTGCCGCTCGGCGGCGGTACCGATATTCTGGCGGCACTTGAGATCGGCCTGCGTGACCTTGAAGTGCAGCCGGGCAGTGTACGGCATGCTGTGCTGCTCACCGATGGGCGTTCGTTCACCGATGATCGCGTGCTCTTCCGTAGTGTAATCGAACGGGCACGCGCCCAGAATATCACCCTCTCTTCGATTGCGATCGGCAGCGATGCCGATACCGAATTGTTGCAGGATCTGGCGCAGTGGGGTGCCGGGCGCTACTACTTCGCCGATACCCCTGAGGCGATCCCACGCCTGACGCTCCTCGAAAGCGAAATCGCACGTGCCGAGCCGCAGGTCGAAGGAGCTTTTCGTGCCGAACAGCTGGCACCGCATCCAGCTTTGCGCGTCTTTACCCCCGAACAGATTCCTGCGTTGGGCGGGTATGTCGCCACCACTATCAAGCCCGAGGCCGAGCTGGTGTTACAGTCGCCTGACGGCGACCCGGTGCTGGCAACATGGCAGTATGGCCTCGGGCGGGCGGTTGCCTGGACACCAAGCATCGAGTCGCCATGGGCACCGAACTGGCTCTCGTGGCCCGAGTATGGTCAGTTCTGGGCGCAGCTCATCCGGTATACGCTACCGGAGGTCGATAGTGGCCTGCTGCAGATCCAGGTCATTCCCAATGGATCAAGTGTGACGCTGGTGGCCGATTCGGTCGAGAATAGTGGCGCAGCTTTTGATCTGGCAACCACCCAGGCGACGATCACCCTGCCCGATGGTAGTACTCGCACCGTGACCTTGCATCAGAGCGCACCGGGGCGGTATTCGCAAGAACTGCGACTCGCCGGCGAAGGTGCCTATGCGATCGATGTGCGTCAGATCCGCGAGAACCGGCAGCGGGCGGCAAGTGCCGGGTATGTGCAGCCGTATGCGCCCGAATACCTGCCGCCGAGTGGTCGCGGTGCCGCGTTGCTTGCAGCGGTGAGCGGTGCAAGCGGTGGTGATGTGCTGCAGGCACCGGCGGCCAACATGGCACCGCCGCCGCCGATCGAACAGCGCGAGACAGCAACCGATCTCTGGCCCTGGCTGGTACTGGCGGCCGCCATCCTCTGGCCAATCGAAGTTGCCGCACAACGCGGCTGGCTTCGCCTGCGCTAAGAATCGTGGTCGCAAACAGGATGCACGTGATGATACACGACCATGAACTACCCGCTGCGTTACCGGCGATCCCCGCCGATCATTGGCCGGCCGCGCAAGAGGTGATCTACCGTTCCCTGGTATTGCCGGCTGCGTGGTCGCAGTTTCACCGCATCTGGGCGCGAATCGAAGGTCCGCTGCCGCACCCATCCGAGGCACCCTTGATCGTCTATCTTACCCACACGTCGTGGTGGGATGCCTACATGCTGTTTCTGATTTCGTACCGGCTGCTGCGCTCGCAGTTTCAAAACTACATCATGATGGAAGAGAAACAGCTGCGGGCCTACCGCTTCTTCCGCTGGTGCGGTGCGTTTTCGATCAACCGTGGGCCACAGGCGGCCGAGCGTTCGGTTCGCTATATCAGCCGCGAATTGCAGGCGCAGCCCGGCCGTTGCCTCTGGATCTTCCCGCAGGGTCGGATCGGCCCCGGCGATCAGCGGCCGCTGCGGATCTACCCCGGTATTGCGCGGATCGCACGTGGTGCCGGCGGGGCGCTGCTCTGGCCGGTGGCGCTGCGCTATGAGTTTCGTGGCGAACAGAAGCCCCAAGCCTTTATTCGCAGCGGAACCCCGCACTATATCGGCGCTGATGCGCCCGAGGCCGCCGTCGTTGCCGAAGTACAGGCGCGCCTCACACGGGCAGCCGATGCACTGCGCGATGACCTGTTGCTTGAGGATCTGGCCGCATACCGGCCGATTCTGGCTGGCCCGCCGGGGATCAATCGGTTGTGGGATGCGCTGCGCGACCGAATTCCGGGAAGATCTGCCAGCGGTTCCGCGCCGCAACCACGGCAACGATCATCAGGAAGATGATGCCGACCATACCGGCCATGGTGTAGCCACGCGCCAGGTTGATCAGGGTGAACATAAGGCTGCTCATGATGAAGAGCAGAGCCGGGATGATCGGGAAGATCTGCCGGGCGACCCATGCTGCGCGCCCACCCTGCATTGCCGGCCGCTGTGGTGCTTGCCGCCCGATGATGCGCTCGAAAAGGATGGCGATCATCAGGCCGACAAACCACCAGGCTATGAAGTTGCTTAGTGGTACGCCGTAATAGGTACCGTGTGTGGCCCATTCCCAGTATGGGTTGATACGGGTTGCCACGGTTTCGATCTGAAGATCGATCACAACCACAAGGGTCGCCGCGAGCAGCACGACCCGCCGATCATGGCGGGTAAAGGTCATCCTGGCGATCTGCCAGGCACCAAGTGCCACCATCAGCCAGGCACACATGATCGGCAATGGCACAACATCCAGCACCTGCGGCTGCAAGCTGTCGGTATAGGCATAGGCCCCGAAGGGAAACCCGGTTGTCTCGCCGCTGTGCTCGACGAGCCATGCCACCAGCACACCGGCGGCGGCTGCAGCCAGCCCACGCCGGCCATAGCTACCAGCCAGCCACGCGAGTGCTGCCAGCCCCTGGCCGAGCAAGAGCGCCGCGCCCATCCATGTGCCCCAGGCTGGTACGGCATCGAGTGCCGAGGTGATGGTGGATCCGGGGAAGAGGCATACATACAACACGAAGAGCGCCAGTGCCAGGCGTGAGCCATGGATCGTGAGCCGGGATGCAGCAGGGTTCACGCACGCTTCCTTTCTTGATCACCGAAACCACCGCCACCAGGGGTTTCGAGGCGGATCGCCGCCCCGGTTTCTAGCTCGATAGTACACTTGCCCGGCAGGTTCTGCACACTGCCATCGGCGGCGATCAGTGTATTGCGGCCGCATGCCCCCGGTTCACCGCCGCCAAGCCCGTATGGTGCACCAACTCGTCGCTCGGTCAGCAGGCTGACCGTTACCGGTGCCAGAAATTCGACCTCACGGATCAGCCCTTCGCCGCCACGATAGCTGCCGTTGCCGCCGGATCCGCTGCGCAGGCCATAGCGCCGCATGCGTACCGGAAACTGGCGCTCCAGTGCTTCAACCGGCGTGTTCAGTGTGTTGGTCATGTGGGTCTGCACGCCACTCAGGCCATCGGCTGTCGGTCGTGCCCCCATGCCGCCGCCGAGGGTCTCGTAATAGGTAAATGGTGTTCCGTTGCGTATGCCGCCGAATGTCCAGTTATTCATGGTGCCCGCCGATGCGGCAGGTATACGCTGCGGCAAGGCTTGTGCCAGGGCGCCGAACACAACATCAGCCACCCGTTGGGCGGTCTCGACATTGCCGCCGGCAACCGGCGCAGGCTGCTCGGGGGCCAGCAGGCAACCGCCCGGAACCAGGATGGTGAGCGGGGCAAATGCCCCCGCCGACGCAGGCATGTCGGCCGAGCCGAGGCAGCGGAAGCAGTACAGTACCACTGATTCGGTCACGGCGCGTGGTGCATTGAGTGGGCCACGACACTGGGCTGCCGTACCGGCAAAATCGATCGTTGCCTGTTCACCGGCGATCGTGATCGAGACACAGATCGCGAGCGGCCCGGCAAAGCCATCATCATCGAGGCTATCGCTAAATGGATAGCGGCCATCGGGGATACCGGCAATCAGTGCCCGCATGTGGCGCTCGCCATAATCCAGCAGCGCCTGCATCAGTTCGGCAACCCGCTGGTGGCCAAGTTGGCCGGCAAGCTCGACAAGGCGCTGCTCACCAACACGATGGCACGCCAGCTGTGCCGCGAGGTCACCGCGTCGCTCGGTGGGGGTGCGCGAATTGCGGCAGATCAGTTCGAGCAGTGGCTCGTTGATTCGGCCGGCTTCACAGAGGAGCAACGGCGGGGGGGCTTATACCCCCCCCGTCAATCTTCGCCCTCCGGGGCCCG
>CALLZL010000723.1 GCA_937859575.1 uncultured Chloroflexota bacterium | reverse complement strand
ATCGAGTGCATACGCGAAGCCTGCAGTGTCCTCCTTGAACACCACCGTGCGCCAGCCACCAAGGGTGGTCGGATAGACCCACGCTGCGAGAGTCATGCCATCGGTCAGGTCGAGCGCGGCGGCGTCGGCCACGGTCACCCAGTCGTCCACGCCGTCGAAGGTCAGCGCGTTGCCATCGTAGCCGCTGGATGTCCAGCTCGCGCCGGAGATCGTGCCATTGGGCAGACCGGGAGGAGAGCGAGCCGCAGATACACGCAGATGGGATTACGGCGTGGTCATGCACTGATGATGGCAGCCCATACACGTCGCCGTATGTCAGTGCCGCGGGTGCGGACACTACGTGTTGCACTGGGAGTTGTCTGACTGTCTGACCGTTCGCTATGGGTAGCGAAGTCGGCGTCGCGGAACTGATCGAACATCATCCCATTGCACGATGTAGATCGGCTACAAGCTGACACGTTAGGGATTCGATAAGTAAGCACACCCTCTCAAACTGTTTGCCTGCGATAAGCTCGTTAAATGACGGAAGAACTTGCACATCAAGGATGTTGACAACTATTCCCCCTGGCGATAGAGGCGCATATGCCAAGCCAGCATGTACTCCATCATAGATATGCTGACGCAGTTTGTCTTCGAAATCCGAAGCCAGTCGCATTTCGAAGAACAGACCAATTGACACATCAACGAATGGATCGGCTGGTTGAGTGATTTGCACTGAGATCGAGATGTCAGTCTGCGGCTGGTACTGCGAAAACCAAGAAGTGTGAACTGATGCTTGATGATTCATACTTACATCCTACGGCACAAGCGCTGATGACGAGTACCGGTGCGTGTGCTACTCTGGCTAGCTTATTTACGAAGATTGGTTCCCAGAATGTTGACCACATCGAAACGCGGTGTATTGTTGCGGTCAGCGGGGTTGAAGTAGAAACTCCAGCTTCGGTTTTGCTCGCTTACTCCCCCTGGCGGACGAGAACTTACCCATGCAATAGCCCGACGTAGAGCATCATCAGCCTGTTGCTGCAGACGGTTACTGCCGGGGATGGTTGAATGCTGACGTAGACGATTAAGAGCAGCGATAACTTGCGCTGTCGTCACTCCAGAACCAGATTCATCGAAAAGGCGGATAGTATCGTGATGGATAGTGTTCCGAGAACCACCACCCCGTTGCTCCTGCAGTTGTACGAGCATCATTGGACGGTCACGACCAGGTGTTGGCAAAACTACAGGAATTGACGTAGGTGTTGGTCGTATTGGTTCAGGAGCTGGCACAAGCTCGACAGGCCGAACGACGTAGTCGATATTCGGTTGAACCTGAACACCAGACGACAAGACATATCCAAGCACAAGGACACAAGCGCCAGCAGCAATAAGAGCTGGATGGGGCTTGGTTCCAAGGAACACGCCAGCTGCCAGCAAAGTTTCGTTGTCTGAGCGGGCTGGTGGTTGTGGAGTTGGAGTCGTCGTTACACACGGCGGCTGACCCAGTGTACCACATGGAACTGGTTCTGGAACTGGTCGGATGACAGGTGTTGCAGTCGGAGTTGGCTGACTTGAAGTGCATGCTGGGTCGAGCCATGGGACGCACTTGCCAGTTGGGTCAGTCCAGTTGACTGGATTGCTCAGGGAGTATGCGTATGGGTGATGCGAATATGGCGTTGTGATACTCGATTCGCTATTTTCCCACCGCCAGCCAACAAACGTCCCCCTTCCCGGCGTATACCACCGCGCCCGGAGGTAGACGCTGCTCCCCTGCTGCATCTCACCGGTGAACCCAAACGGCGCGATGGTGGTGCTCTGCGGCGTGCCCCACGGGTCGTAGTTCAGCCCGGCGAGCGGCACCCCGGCAGCGTCGAGCGTCATGCGCACACTGCCGAGGGCATCACCCAGGTACCAGGTGCGGTCGCTGCCATCGTCGCCAAACAGCCGCTCATGGCCATAGACATACTGTGCTGCCCCGTCATCGAGGATGACCGGCAACGGAGTGGCGAGGTCTTGCACATAGCGTGTCAACGTACCATTGTCGAGCGCCACGAGCACGCCATCGCCATTGTAAAAGTAATTGATGCTATCGCGCGCCACCTGGCGATTGAGCGCGTCGTAGGTGTAGCTTACCACACCATCATCAAGCAAGTTCCCAGCAGCGTCATATGTCCAGCCGACGACCTGATTGGCGTCGTTGTAGCTCGCGCTCTGCACGAGGAGGCTATCGATCCACGCGCTCGTGCGGTTGCCTGCCAGGTCGTAGGTGTAGGTGTACACGGCACCGGGGCTCTCGGTGGCCTCCGTGGGCCGCAGCAACCCGTCGTAACTGTAGCTGATGCTGCGCACACTTGGCGTGGGGCTGCCGCCGCCACTTCCACCACCAACACTCGCCTCGTCGCCAATCGCGACACTCTGACTGAGCGCGACTTCATTCGGGCTGAGCGCGCGGTCGTAGATCCGCACCGAGTCAATCCGTCCGGCGAAGTACTCGCCCCACGGGCTGTTGCCGCCCATGCGCAGCGCGCCGCTTGTCGTGACGATTGTGCCGCTCGCCGGGGTCACCCCCGCGACCGCACCATTGACATACAACACTAGATTGGCGCCGTCATACGTCACGGCGATATGCGTCCAGGTGTTCGCCGACAGCGGGGCATCGTCAAGTGCTTCAAATCCGGCGACATCGGTCGTCAGGTAGCCGGCTGGCGACGCACCATCGGCATCGGCATCGAGTGCATACGCGAAGCCTGCAGTGTCCTCCTTGAACACCACCGTGCGCCAGTCACCGAGGGTGGTCGGATACACCCACGCGGCGAGGGTCATGCCATCGGTCAGGTCGAGCGCGGCGGCATCGGCCACCGTCACCCAGTCGTCCACGCCGTCGAACGTCAGCGCATTGCCATCGTAGCCACTGGATGTCCAGCTCGCGCCGGAGATCGTGCCATCGAGCGCATTGGCCGTCGCGTCGGCGGTCGTCCCGCCGGTGCCCTCGTCAAAGCCGTAGGCCGCCACCAGCCCAGTCGTCAAATCAGGGGCATACCCAGCGGCGGTCATCCACGCCGGATCGGCACTCTCCCCCGACCCACTCGTGCCCAGAGTCAGATCCGCACTATTCCCACTCGTATCCGTTGCGGTCTGGCCGCTCCCCTCGTCGAGTGGATAGAGCGCGAGGGTATCGCCGTCGGTGCTGAATGGTGCACTCGGTGGCGTGAAGCTGCTGCTGTAGCGGATAACCTCCGAAATGCGAATCTCGTCCAGATCGCCGGCGTAGTAGGGGTAACTGACCAGCCCGCCGCGTGCGTACATCGACCGATAGCAACACGTCTGTTCGTGTGCTACAATACTGCTACGGGGGAGCGGAAGATCGCTATGCTAGCGCAACATGTGGAGGCGCCAATGGAGATCACGGTGAAGATGCATTCGTTGGATCGCCGAACCCGTATCTGGATTCAGAACGAGGCTCAGCGTACCGGCGCGTCGGTCGAGGAGATCATTGAGCGGCTGATCCAGCGCGGCATTGCTATCGAACGCCAGGCAGTCCGGACGCAGCGCTATCACGATCTCGATAGCCTGGCCGGCACCTGGAGTACCGAGGATGCCGATACATTCCGGGCCGCAATCGCCGACTTTGGGCAGATCGATCCGGCATTGTGGCGATGACCGCAGTACTGCTCGATACCAACGCCTATACCGCGTTCAAACAGGGCGTGCCGGACGCTGTCGAGATTATCCAGCGAGCGCCGCAGGTTGTCCTGTGTAGTGTTGTGATCGGCGAACTCCTCGCCGGATTCGCCGTCGGCTCACGTGAGGAGCAGAATCGCCAGGAACTGCAGCAATTCCTGACATCGACACGTGTGGTGATCGTGGCGGTCGACGAACATACCGCTACGCGCTATGCAACGATCTACCGCAGCTTGCGCGCGAAAGGTCGCCCGATCCCCACGAATGACATGTGGATTGCGGCGATGGCGCTGCAGTATGGCTGCGCGTTGTTCAGCTTCGATGGGCATTTCCAGGCTGTGGATGGACTGCTTGTGGGCATGACCGCTGCGGAGCTTGGCCTTCTGTAGTGTATCAGGCGGCGTCATCTGTTCCTTGATCTGTGCAGGCACCGTTCCTCACGTTCGCGGGGGCAAGCCTCGCATCCGTGCTGGCTGCACCACCACCAACACTCGCCTCGTCGCCAATTGCGACATCTACACTGAGCGTGACTTTCATAGACTTATTGATTCCATGTAGCTGGAACATCCCACAGCTGGACTCGTGCAAATTCACACACGGCAACAACCCGGTTATTGGGAGCGACCTCGACACAGTACCCTTGCGCCTGAGACTCCCAGAGAATCTGTCCATCCGTCAGGCGACACACGCGAGTATACGACTCCGATGGCCATAAGGCGAAGGAGATTTCGTCGTAGGTATTCGAGACACTGATCAAACGATCTGGGTCGCTCAGAAAGGCGGCGTCCCATCCACCTGGACAACCGTGCGGCGGCGTATATTGAACCACATACTGGTCATTCGAGTCATTCAACGCCATCACGGTTCCGGTGCCATCAGAGAGACGTAACAAGCGTGCATCAGCCGAAACATCTCCGTAACCGATTTCCTCTGTAATCTGATCGTTTGTGATATTCCAAATCCAGCGAGCAATCCGGGTGTTACTTGGTCTGGGTATTTCAATCCACACCAACAGATGGTGACTATCTGGCGTGAAGTACAGATCATAATAGCCAAGGGTATACTTTCCTGGCATCGTGCGTACGAAACGACCATCGTTCGCGTCAAAGATGCGAACCTGTCCAAACGATGCTTGCCCACTCTGCACCAGTTCGCTCTGCGCCAACCAGCGGCCGTCAGGTGAAAAGGCCACCCCCTTCACACCTAGCGCTGGCAGAGTATATCGGACGCGCATGGTCGTCACATCGAGCACCTGGATACCCCACGATCCAACCACTGCAATGCTGGCTCCATCAGGCGAAAAGCGCACCTTTATGGGCTGACCATCGCCGGGCAGGGGAACTGTCTGGAGATACGCACCAGTTGCAACATCCCACAAGGTAACCGTTTGCGCAGCAACCGCCAGGGTGCGTGAGTCGGGCGAAAACGCGACATCATTGCGAAATGCGCCTTCATCGGAGGCTAACACAGCGCGACAGGGGGTTAACTTCAACCACTGGTCAAGAACAGTGCAATCCAAGATGCCATTCCGCACCCGCACTGCACCATAGCAGGCAAAAATCATCAATCCAATGATGATGATCACGCCAAAGCGGTGTGGAGCACGCGGTGATCGGGCGAATGCAACCGTTACTGGTGAATATCTATCCTGGCCCATGTTGGGAGTCCTAATCTACGAGCAACGTGTCTCGCCGCAGGAAGCCAATACTATTGTAACCGGCGATAGTATGTTGCGATGGTGTGTGGCTATCACGACGATCTATTAGGGCACATGATGCTTCCCGGAGTCAGTAATCTCTTCTCCGAGTCCCCATTGATTCCAAGCGCGCGTGTC
The DNA here is from genome assembly GCA_937859575.1 of uncultured Chloroflexota bacterium. Taxonomy (GTDB): domain Bacteria; phylum Chloroflexota; class Chloroflexia; order Chloroflexales; family Roseiflexaceae; genus CALLZL01. The sequence goes on along the minus strand of CALLZL010000723.1, from coordinate 1,435 downwards.
TTCGGCACCGCCTCTCAGGAATGAGTAAGCTTCTGTTAGCCAACGATATGTGGAGATGATCTCTAGGTAAACGCCGGTTCTGCTCTGACAAGCTTGCAGTATTACGTTGTCGATCCACTTCCCTTTTGAGATAACGATACCGAGATCATCATTCCACTCCGTATCTTTCACAATTGCGAGTTCAAAGTTATTCGGGTGGTATCGCCAAGTTGAGTCGTAGAGCTCTACAAAAATGCTTGAACCATGCCTTTCGATAAACGCGCGGCTATAGCCTGATCCAACGAAAAGGTCAGGAGTGATTACCGAAACGCCATCCGTATCAATATAGCCATAATCCTCAGACGACTCCCCTGGATAGAGGATATGATAACCCAATTGTGCATCCGCACGAGCCGTGTTATCGATGATACAGTTCGTTTCGGTATATCTTTCCGCTTCAGGTTTCTGCTTTTCCTGCATAATTTCCTGAGCGACCTCCTGTCGATTGCATCCCTGCTTGATATATGCACCCGCAATACGTATTGGACTGCTACTCCAATTGATGACCTGTCCTCCAAGGCAGGAATAACCCATATTAGGCGCTTTAGAACTGCCAGTTACCTCACAGTCAACCTCTGCACCAGTATGATCGGTCCAAGTTGTTGGTGCGCTATATGAGTACTGATAGTATTGGAGGCTATATGGTAGTTCGGGATAGCCCTCAAACGGATCCCGGCTGCCAAACGTCCCCCTTCCCGGCGTATACCACCGCGCGCGCAGGTACACATTACCTGCGGTATCCTGTGGCTCGCCGGTGAAGCCAAAGGGCGCGATGGTGGTGCTCTGCGGCGTGCCCCACGGGTCGTAGTTCAGGCCAGCAAGCGGCACACCAGCAGCGTCGAGCGTCATACGCACACTGCCGAGCGCATCGCCCAGATACCAGGTACGGTCACTGCCATCATCGCCGAACAGCCGCTCGTGGCCATAGACATACTGCGCTGCCCCGTCGTCGAGGATGACCGGTAACGGACTGGCGAGGTCCTGCACATAGCGCGTCAGGCTGCCGTCATCCCACCCTACCAGCACGCCATCGCCATTGTAGAAGTAGTTGGTGCTGTCGCGCGTCACCTGGCGATTGAGCGCGTCGTAGGTATAGCTTACCACATCATCATCAATCAGGTTCCCGGCAGCGTCATACGTCCAGCCAACGACCTGGTTGGCGTCGTTGTAGCTCGCACTCTGCACCAGGAGGCTATCGACCCACGCGCTCGTGCGGTTGCCTGCCAGGTCGTAGGTGTAGGTGTACACGGCACCGGGGCTCTCGGCAGCCTCCGTGAGTCGCAGCAACCCGTCGTAGCTGTAGCCGATGCTGCGCACACTTGGCGTGGGGCTGCCACCACCACCGGAATGTGTCAATACCTGTGAGACAGGTTTTTCCTGAATTCAGGGTGCATCG
>CALLZL010000722.1 GCA_937859575.1 uncultured Chloroflexota bacterium | reverse complement strand
GGGAGGTGAGTGACACGGTGGAAAAAGAACCAATCTATATCGATGCGGATGGGCCGTGTATTTGCGGAGGGCGAGACATCGATTTTACTGATGATGCCGAGCCGGCAATCCGCAAGACCGCGTTCGGCTGGGTTGAATATCTCGTCTGTTTCGCGTGCGGACGCACCTATCGACGGTGGGTCAACGACGGAAGCGATGCGGATGATTTGATATATCACTCCTTGGAGTTGATGGTCAACCCGACAACGCCGGCACCATGAAGTTAAGTATGTGACACGTTCCGATTATTGTCAAAGATAACGAGGGGAATATATGGAAATAACGCCAATGTATACGGTTTATAAGCACAGTATTGTCTTTACACCAGACGCGCTGGACACGATGTTGGTTTATACCAACCATGTCCGGAATGAGTTGCGCACCAAGCTGGAGGAGTACCATACAGAACGCGCTAAGGAGCACGGTGATAGGCTACGGCCAATCGTTGCGGAGGACGCACTAACCGCCAGTGCGCGACAGGAGATCGCTCGCGCCGAACAGGTCGCCCACGATATCCAGCTCTTACGCGACGAGATGGGGCGAATCTACACCTGGCACTTTGCGCAGTTGGCCGAGGTTTTCCGCCTGACCCGTGCACATCTGCAGGCTGAACGAATCGAGGACTTCTATACTCTGCAGGTCGCACTACATTACCTCATGCGGATGCTCAAAGAGGAGAACCCGAAATTCAACCCGCAGTACTTCGTCGATTATATCAACGGGGAGCAGGGAGGCATCAATGCAGCTACTGCCTAACGACATCCGCGCGCAGTTGCCGCCGCTCTATGCAACGGAGAGCGAGGAAGACCCGGTGGTGTGGTGCAAGTTCTTCACACCATGGGCGCACTGGACGTACTACGCGATCGAGTTTGATGGTACGGATACATTCTTCGGTCTCGTCGTAGGCGACGATAGCGAACTTGGGTACTTCAGACTCTCAGAGCTGGAGCAGATCGAGGGGCCGTTTGGTGTCACCATTGAACGGGACCGGTATTTCACGCCGACCAGATTATCAATTATTCGCAAGGAGTTTGTAGAAAGGAGGTGATAGAGTTATGGCAGCAATACTCGATAGTCTCATCGAGTGGTTATTCAATCGAAATCGATATCGGCAACCTGACAAAAAGGAGATTGCCGATATCATCGACCAGTACCTGGCGGGCGAGAAGGGAAACGCCGAAGGCCACATCATCCGCATCAAGCGGGTGAATGGGTACAACTACTATATAACACGCTCGGTGGATACAAGCAATATCTACCGATAACGCAAAAAAACCGGAGGTTACTCCGGTTTTTTTATGCTCATTTTGTGCATTTATTCACAAATTTTATTCAGTCACTGCGCTGCAGTTTCGCTGAACAGACCCCGTACGGCTGCGCGCATCAGCCGTTTTCACACCCACCATATGACGTATGATTGGGAGCGTGCAATGTGCCGGCAAGAGGGGAGAGCGATCCGTCCTGCACTCATTCTTCCTTCCTTCCTATCATCCCAAATGCCGCCCGAATCCGCCATGTATATGACGAGACAGGGTCTGCCTGCTCGTGCTGCATTGCGTGTCGCCGAAATAGGAGCGTGCAGCGCATGAGAATGAGGTATTGTTTTCACAATCGCTTTACACAGTTGGCATGAAACCTGTCTCGATAAGCAGCACACCGTTTGCTTTAACCCTTGCTTCAACCGTACAGGTATCATAAAGCAGCCCTCCGATCGCTCTCGTGTCGAGAGCATGAGGCTGCGGCACGCTTATTTTGCCGTAACCCCAGTGCTCGACTAAGAACAGAAAGAGTGGCCAGATATACACCAGTCGATGTGCTGATGTCTGTGCGTGTCGATGCGAGCGGCGACATACCGCGCTCAGCGCAACGCGGCCACCTCTGCAATGTACTGCGCCAGGTCGGGATGGTTCAGCGATTGCAAATAGTCAATCTGTACCCGCATCAGGGCAAACGCGCGTTGTGGGTCACGTTTTACGAGTAACTTGCCAAGGCGCCAACTGGTGCGGGCCAGTTCACGCCGGTCGCCGAGGTCTTCGGCAAGCTGAATTGCGATCTCAAGCCTCCCAATCGCTTCTTCTTCCTGCCCCAACGCTTCATACACTGCCGCGATATTGTCGAGCGCTGTGCATTGACCACGCTGGTCGCCGTATTCGCAGGTCAGGTCATAGCCGCGCTGGGCATACTCAAGGGAACGTTGTGCGTCACCCGCTTTCAGGTAGGCATCGGCAAGGTTGGCGCAGCCCGCAGCTTCACCAAGCAGCACAAGTCTCCGCTCAGGAAGGTTTCGCGCTATCTCAATGCGTTGGAGGTTGTACTCGATCGCCTTGCGATACTCGCCGATATCACTGAATGCAAAACCGAGATTACCGAGCAGGTTGCCTTCTTGCCGTTTGTCACCCACTTCCCGGGCAATGGCGAGTCCATGTTCGTAGGCAGCAATGGCTTGCGGGTAGTCGCCAAGCAGGTGGTAGGGAACCCCCAGGTTATTGTACGCCTGTGCCAGCGCATCACGCCGACCCATGCGTAAAGCGGCGTCGCGCATTGCCTCCGCCTGCCAGATACGCTCTGTGCGGTTATCGTAGCGCAGATCGCCAATGTAGAACGAAGAGCCATCGTAGTCGATGAGCAGTTGATCGGCCTCTGG
>CALLZL010000721.1 GCA_937859575.1 uncultured Chloroflexota bacterium | reverse complement strand
AACCGAAGGGAGTTGCTCGTGAATCTGGAGCACGATCTCGGTCTGCTCGCCGACAATCTGTTGCAGCGCCGGAGCATATGCCCGGATGGCAGCCGCCAGATCGACGGTACGGATGACGAAGTTTCCGCCACCCGAATAGGCCAGCATCTGGCGTGTGAGGTCTCCGGCGCGGCGCGCTGCCTCGATGATCGGCACCACCATCGAGTGTACCGGTGAATCGGGCGGGATGTCGAGCAGTGCCAGTTGTGCATTGCCCAGAATGACACCCAGCAGATTGTTGAAATCGTGTGCAATACCACCGGCAAGCACGCCGAGACTCTCCAGTTTCTGGCGCTCTTGCTGCATCCTGGCAACCCGGCGGCGCTCGGTTACATCGCGCTGATGGGCGACCCAGTAGGATACCTGACCCTGGTCATCGCGGAGTGGGGCGATCTGCCATTCGAGCAAAAATTCGCTCCCATCTTTGCGCAGATTCACCGTTTCGCCCATGAAGCGGCCGGTCGTCTGCAGATCGGTAAGCAGCCGGTCGAGCACATCGCGTTCGGTTGCAGGTGACTGCAGGATGCGCGGGGTCTGGCCAATGACTTCGTCGGCTGTGTAGCCGGTGAGCCGGGTAAAGCCGGCATTCACATAGACAATGCGTGGGCCGGGTGGGTTCAAATTCGCTTCAGTGATCATAATCGCATCGTCGATCGTCTGCATCGCGGCATCAAGCAACGCGCGCTGGGCTTCGGCATGCTTGCGATCGGTGATGTCACGGGTGATCTCAAGCACCGCAACAACTTGCCCGTCGTTGGCGATCTCCGGTGCTAGCCGGGCATCATAGGTACGGCGGCCGGTGGGCGTATCGAACTCGAATTCAAGATGCTGTTCGGTCGCACTACTGAAGACATTGCCAATGGCCTGCATCCAGGGCGAATGGACCAGCCGCACAAACCCCAGTTCGAATGGCGTGCGGCCGATAATCACTTCGGATGGGATGCCGATGGCTGCGACAAAGGTCGGATTGACATAGGTGTAACGGAATGAACGATCGAGGCGTGCAATACTATCGGGCGCATGATCGACAAGTGCGCGGAACTCCTGTTCGCTCTGGTTGATCCTGGCTTCCGATCGCCGCTGCTCGCTGATGTCTTGTACCACACCCCGGATGAGCACGCCATGTGTCGATAGGAGGGCGCTGCCGGGGTGGGCATAATCGCGTAGCCAGCAGATCTCACTCTTGCGTGTGACTATCCGGTATTCGTGCAGGCCGGGCTGGCCGGCAGCAACCTGCATGATATGATCCTGCAGCGCGGCACGGTCATCGGGGTGAATGATGCTGAACCAACCACCATGCTGTTGGAGTTCGTCGAGGGTATAGCCGGTGATGTGCGCAAAGGCGTCGGAGGCCGACTGGAGTTCGATGGCACCGTGCCCACGAATCTCGAGTGTGTAGCTGTAATCCGCGGTGAGATCGACCAGGGCGGCGGAACGCGCAGCATCAAGATCCTGCCGCAGACGCTTGATCTCAGCAGCCTGCCGGCGGCTGTGTACAAGACTCACCAGGCAGACGCTAACCAGTAA
>CALLZL010000720.1 GCA_937859575.1 uncultured Chloroflexota bacterium | reverse complement strand
TCCCTGATCGGCGAGGCTGAGATCCTTGACATCATAATTGGTACTCATTGGGATGATTTTCTCCTTTAGTATCTTCCATCATGGTGGTAAAGCCACACAAGCAGCCTCACCGACAAGATCTGCTCTTCGGCACGAAACGCGCAATGCATTGCGATCAGGAAGCCGAACCCGAGACGCTGCTCAGCAGGGCCTCGATCTCGGAGGCAGTGCCGAATGCCTCGGTATAGCGGCGTACGAACTCGTCGATCGTATAGGTATGTTCCTGGCAGCCATGGTATTCGACTGCATAAGCGGCGGCCAGCGCTGCGATACGGCCTGCCACCGGCAACGGCATACGGCGTGCCAACCCAAATACCAACCCTCCCAGGTACGCATCGCCGGCACCCGTTGGGTCAAGAATTTCGCGGATCGGCGCGATCGGAATATCGATCGATTCCACCACCGGCCGGCCATGTTGCTCACTGCGGGTATAGATCGTCGAACCCTGGGCACCCCGCGTCACAACCGTCAGCGGCGTCGATTCGATCAGTTCCTGTTCGCTTTTGCCGGTATGCTGTGCCATCATAGCGAACTCATAGTCGTTACCCACCAGCACACTCGCGCCGGTCAGGCCGGCCAGGATCTGATCCCCGCTGAGTCGTGGGGTCTGCTTCCCCGGGTCGAAGAGGAACGGAATACCATGCTGGCGACATTCAGCGGCATGGCGCGACATCGCTTCGGGGTCGGTTGGTGAAATAATCACAAAATCGTGTGGCCCGAGCCCAAGCTCGCTGATCGACAGGTGGCGTGAATGTGCCGCTGCGCCGGTATAGAATGCAACGATCTGGTTATTGTCGCGATCGGTATTGAAGAAGCACGAGGCGGTAAATTCATCTTCGATAATGCGGATACTTGCAGTATCAACCCCCTGGCGCTGCAACCATGCCCGGTAGTCGCCGAAATCGTGACCGGCGGTTGCGAAGACGCGTGGGCGTTCACCAAGCAGCGCCAGCGTATAGGCGATATTACCGGCGACCCCACCGCGCATACGGCGCATCGAATCGACAAGAAAGCTCACTGAGAGCATATGAACTTTTTCCGGCAGAATATGATCTTTGAAGTAGCCGGGAAAGTTCATGATGTAATCATAGGCCAGAGAACCGGTCACAACAATCCGCACAGAAGGACTCCTTTATCTTATGCAAAACCGTATCGCTGCCGCAGAGCATGCGAAAGATCTGCAAGTAGCAAAAGAACACGCTCGGCAGTTTCGGTGCTACTATACCCCAGGGTGCCGGTTGGCGCGATCAGCGCCTGACGCACCAGTTGATCGCGGTTGACGCCGGCCCGCGCCAATGTGTCGATCAAGCGCTCGAAGCGCTGTTCGAGGATCTCGCTCTGCGTACTCGCCAGGAGATCATCGTCGGTCGGCACAATGCCGAATCCAACCATACCGCCACTGGCAACAAACTCGGCCAGTGGCACGGCGGCCGCAACTAATCCATGACCATAACTGACAACATCGGCAATAATGAGATCGACCGGCGGCAGCAGAATATTCGACCATTCGACCGCCCCACCCGCCGCAATAGCGCGGCGACCATTGACGCCCCCAAGCACCAGGGTTATCTGTTCAGCGGCCTGGTTCCAATCGAGCGGCAAGAACGGCTGGCCGATAATATCGAGCAGAGGTTCTTCAACACACATGATCGTCTGCAGTGCAACCGCTCGCAGCTGTTTTTCTTGCCAGGCGATGCGTAACCGCAAAAATTGCACAATCGCGTCAAACAGCACCTGATCATAGATCAACGGCCGCTGCTGCTCGTCGGTCAACTGAGCAGCAACACTGATCGGCCCGAGGATCTGCCCTTTCAGCACCACGGCACTGCGAAACAACTCGGCCTGGCGCTGCAGTTCGGCTAATCCAGCCGCATCATCGGGCGTCAATGCCGCATACCCCAGATCGTGTTCGAGATACGCCATCGAGAGTTCATCGAGCCGGCGTGCCGCCAGTGCCCGATCGACATGGATCGAGCCTCGTGCATGATCGATCACGGCCCCCGGAAAACCGCACATGCTCTGAATCAGGCCACGCTCACGCGGGCTACGCTGTGGCAGTTGCGGCCATGCAAGGAACGTACCGGCATACCGCCGCGAAATCTCAAGCGCCTGCGTCGCGCTCCGATACGGTAAGCCACCGGGCAGGAACGGTCGGCATGCTGTTTCGAGCGAAAGCGACATCGATATCAATTATAGGTCGTGACGAATGAATATCGAATGAGTGCCCACCCCGATCTGGCTGAATAAGCGTTCAATTCGCGCCCTGCAATACGCGGCGCAGCTCGGCCTGGTACGGCGGGTGGATCACCCCTCGCTCGGTAATGATCGCACTCACGAGCGTATGGGGTGTCACATCAAAAGCCGGATGCGCAGCAACTACACCAGCCGGCGCGATCGCCACACCGGCCAGGGTCGTCACCTCGGCCGGATCACGCTGTTCGATTGGAATCAGATCACCGTGTGCCAGTGCAAAATCGACTGTTGATGAAGGGGCGGCGACATAGAACGGAATGGCATGGGCATGGGCAAGCACCGCCAGCCCATAGGTGCCGATCTTGTTGGCGACATCGCCATTGGCGACGATCCGGTCGGCGCCGACAATAATGCAATCGATCGCCCTCTGCTGCATGAAGTAGGCGGCCATGTTGTCGGTAATCAGGGTGAGTGGGATGCCAACCTGCTGCAGTTCCCAGGCCGTCAGCCGTGCTCCCTGCAAAAACGGCCGCGTTTCATCGACATAGACATGCAGGCTGCGCCCTTGCTCGTGGCTGAAACGAATCGGCGCAAGTGCCGTACCATAACCGGCGGTCGCTAATCCTCCGGCATTGCAGTGCGTCAGCACATGGCCACGTGCCGGAATAAGTTCGGCACCATGGCGCCCAATTGCATAACACATAGCCAGATCTTCGCTACGAATGGCATGCGCTTCATCAAGGGCAGTACGAGCGATCTCGGCAACCGAACCGCCGGAGGCTGCACGCACCCGTTCGAGTACCCGCGCCGTCGCCCAACTCAGATTCACGGCTGTGGGGCGCTGTGCGTCGAGCAACACTTTTGCTGCTTCAAGGCGCACCAGTAGTGCCGCCGCATTGGCTACGCCAGGGCGCCGCGCCTCTAGTGCCATCCCGTAGGCCGCCGTACAACCAATCGCAGGAGCACCACGCACCTGCAGGCTGCGGATGGCGGACGCCACCTGATCGACCCGCGTGCAACGGATGATCACCTCTTGACCGGGCAGCAGGCGCTGATCGATCATGCAAAGGGCGTCTGTGTCCCACCAGAACGGATGAAATGCATTCTGCTGTGCCTCATTCATAGAGCGCGATTATAGCATATCTCGTTCAGCATACACAGTCGTGCCGCTGATCTAGCTACCCAGCAGGGTATCGACTTCGGCACGGGTCGGCATGGCCTGTTGCGCACCCTCTTTCGTAACGGCCAGCGCCCCGGTTGCCGCAGCAAGACGTAGCGCCTCGGTCAGCGGCAACCCGGCATCCAGGCCGACTGCCAGCCCACCGTTAAAGGCATCACCGGCAGCAACCGTATCAACGGCCGTGACGGAGAAAGCGGGGATGATATGCGTACCATCGGCATTGGCCAATAGCGCGCCACGAGCACCAAGCTTGATCACGGCATGGCGTACTCCGCGTTCGAGCAAGATATGCGCCGCCTGTACGGCAGCAGTGTCATCCCCCGGCATCACACCCGTCAGCAGGGCGGCCTCGGTCTCGTTGGGGGTGATAATATCAACCAGCCGATAGAGCTCTGCAGGAAGTTCTTGCGCCGGCGCCGGGTCGAGCACCACCAGGACCCCATGTTCGCGGGCGGCGGCGGCCGCAGCGATCACCGCCGCTAACGGCACTTCGAGCTGCAGCAGCAACACCCGCGCCTGTGCCAACGCCGGTGTCATGCGGGCAATATCTGCTTCACCGACATGATTGTTGGCTCCTGCGATCACAATGATCGTGTTTTCCGCGGCATCACTCACGGCGATCGCCGCCAGCCCCGACGGCCCGGGAGCAACCGTGACGAACCGTGTATCGACACCATACGTTTGCAGGCTGGTACGCAACGATTCGGCAAACACATCATCACCAATGCGGCCGACCATGTCGGTCGGTGCACCCAGACGTGCACAGGCGACCGCCTGATTGGCCCCTTTGCCGCCCGGTGCAGTGAAGAATGTATGGCCAATCAGCGTCTCGCCGGCTGCCGGCAAGCGCGGCGTGCGCGTGACCAGATCCATATTGATGCTACCGAACACCAGGATACTCATGGTTGCTCCTTTGTGCTGCTGTTACTCGATCATCATCGATGCGATAGTGCGTCGTTACAACCAGAAACCGTCACTCGCGTATGACAGCGACGATCTGTGAGCGGCGAAAGGCGATCACCTGGCGACTAAAACTGTTGCCGGCCATGCCACCACGGAAGATGGCACCATCGTGCCCCTGGCGATCGAGCCACCATTCCACCGCCAGATCAGCAGTAAAATCAAGCCCGAGATCACGGGCATCCTTGACGATCTTCGGTTGCAGACGCTGCCATTCACCAATACCACAGACCAGCGGATGACGGATCTGGACGCGATACAACTGCTGCATGATGCCGGCGACTCGTGCACCGATCCAGCCTCCGGGGATTTCGAACAACGGGATGCCACGCCCGACCGGCGTGCGCTGCTGTACATCGCTCGTCAGGCGGAAGATACCATGCACAACCCCCTGGCGGGCAAAGGTATCGGCCTCGCGCTCGTTGAGCCGGCCAATCGACTCACGATAGTCGGAGACACGCGGCACCCGCGGCGGTGCCATGATCTGGATCTCGGGAACCGGCAGATCACGCCGCACCCGACCAGCAGCCGTCATCCAGTATGAATCAAGCACATCCATCGGTGGGTTGGCGCCGATTCGGTAGCGAAAACCACGCCGGGTGCGCCCGAGATCGGCATACGACTCGGCACCGATCCGCACACGCAACCGCATACCTTCGCCATATCCGGGGGCCGGAAACCACTCGCGATCAACGGCAAACTTGATCGCCATACGGCCGCTCCCGTCGGCCGCTCGCTCTTCACCATCACGCTGCCAGCCATCGTTCAGGGTGCCGCTCCAGCCGGCCACCACAGCACGCAACGGGGCGTAGATTGCAAGAACATCACGCGGCTCGGGCATGGTCGGAATGAGCCACATGCCAGGCGGCATGGCACCGCCCGTCGGCAATTTGACCGTACCACCAACAACCGACTGCTCGACATTGGCGTTGGCCAGCCGTACTGTCGGGCCGGTTGCAGGGGCATCCGCTTCGCCGGGGCCTTCTTCAACCCATTGTTCTGCGGCACTATCGCCCAGCAAGGCACCACACTCAATACAGAAACGTGGATCGCCGGGCGGCAGATCAGTACCGCACTGGCCGCAAAATCGTGGTGAACGTATTCCGGTCTGGTCTGTCATGGGTGTACGCTTTTCATACAGAACGACGACAAGCCCGGCCCCGACAAACAAGCTGATGTCAGCCGGTTGCCGGCACAGCCATTGCCATCACCCGCCCGGCCGGCAGGTGCAACTGGGCAATCAAGGCCGCGAGATGGGCTGGTTCCGCACTGGTTGTATAGGCGATCCGGCCATGGCGGGGTGGATCCGGCTGTTGTAAGTGATGCGCGGCGAGTAGCCGGGTAACCTGGCGAGCTACGGCCGCTGCTGCATCATAGACCGCTACCGACGGGCCGATGATCTGCCGAATCTGCGGCAACAGAAACGGATAATGGGTGCAACCGAGCACAATTGCATCGGCACCGGCGGCCTGCAATGGCGCCAGATACTCGCGCAACATGCCGAGTGTCTCAGGCGTCGCCAGGGCCCCGGCTTCTACTTGCTCGACGAGCCCGGGGCAGGCTTGCTGCACCACACGTACGCCCTGTGCCCAGCGTTCGACAACATCGCGCAACAGATCACCGGCAATCGTCGCCGGAGTCGCCAATACCCCCACCACACCAGTCCGGCTTGCCAGAGCAGCCGGCTTCACTGCCGGTACCATGCCGACGAACGGCACCGCCGGGAATGCAGCGCGCAGGGCATGCAACGCCGCAGCACTGGCGGTATTACAGGCCACAACGATCAGCTTGGCGTTGTGAGCCAGCAACCAGCGCACATTCTCGATGGCGATCGCCTCGAGTTCGGCAGCCGGCCGTGGGCCATACGGGCAGCGAGCCTGATCGGCCAGCAGCACGAAATCTTCGTGCGGCAACGCCCGTTGCAACTCGATCAGAACTGTCGCGCCACCGACCCCACTGTCGAACAGCCCGATCGGGCCGGCGGCACCTCTCGAACGCTCCATGCCGTGCCTCGTCTCATCCACCGCGGTTGGCGCGCCATGCCAGCAGGCGCTCGATCTTGGCAAAATCCCATGGATCGTCGATCGACGTGATCAGGTGAGTGGCGCCGGCTTCCACCAGTGCATCGGCCTGCGAAACATCACCAAACATGACCGTACGCTCGATCTCGGCCGGATCGCGATCAAAATGGCGGCACCAGTCGTTGAGAATCTGGTTTTTACGCCGATACGAATCGGCCGGGCCAAAGCCATTCCACATCGTCGCGTACTGTGCCGTCAGCTTGAGTGTGACCTTCTCGCCGCCGCCGCCGATCAGCAATGGCAGCGGATGACGCAATGGTTGCGGAACCTCGGCTTCGAGGCGCTGCCGGATGATCGGCAGTGCTTTTGCCAGTGCCCGCAGGCGATCCGGCGCGGTACCGAACTCGTAGCCGAACTCGCGATAATCCCGTTCGAACCAGCCGGCACCAATACCAAGTATCAACCTCCCATGGCTGATATGGTCGAGTGTCTTGGCCATCTGCGCCAGCAATGCTGGATTGCGATAGCTGTTGCACAACACCATACAGCCAATTTCGGCGCGGGTGGTCAGCATGGCCATGGCGGTCAGTAATGTCCACCCTTCGAAATGAGCACCATTCGGATCGCCATGCAATGGAAAGAAATGATCCCATGTCCAGATCGTATCAACACCCAACGCTTCAACATGCTGTACAGCCTGTGCAAACGATGCATATGTCGTGATCTGCGGTTCGATCTGCACCCCGATTCGGATTGCCACTGTTGGTCTCCCCTGCTACATTACGTTCCGGTTGCGCTGATCGCACTCTCATTCGATGGCGCAATCAAAGGTATGATACCACCGCCACGGGGTATAATACACGCTATGACATTGCCTGCCACAGAATTACCACAGATTCCGGCAGCACGCGCACGCGTCGAGCTTCGGATCGTCAATTCGCGCTTTATCGGCAGCCTGGCTCCGGCCGAGGATGTTGCGGCAGCGCGCGCGTTTATCGCCGAGATCCGTGCTGAAATGCCCGATGCCTCACATCATGTGTATGCCTATGTGATTGGCCATGGCGCCACAACGACCCTGGGCATGAGCGATGATGGTGAGCCGTCGGGCACTGCCGGCCGGCCGATGCTGGCTGTCTTGCGCGGCAGTGGCATTGGTGATGCAGTGGTCGTGGTGACGCGCTATTTCGGCGGCACGTTGCTCGGTACCGGCGGCCTGGTACGCGCCTATAGCGATACTACTCGCGCCGTGCTTGAGGTTGTGCCGCGGGTAGCAAAGATCGCACGCCGCACGATCTGGATCACGATTGGCTATGCAGCCTACGAACTGGTGCGCCGCCTGGTGCTGGCCCACGAAGCACGGATCGACGCCGAAGAGTTTGCCGCCGATATTGTGCTGCTGGTTACACTTCCCGAGGTGCAGGTGGCACCGCTGGCCGCCGCACTCACCGAGGCCACCGCTGGTCGTGCCCGGCTGGAAGCGGCTGAATAAAAAACACCGATCCGCTGGTGGTGTTGCCACTGCGGATCGGTGTGTTTGGATTTGGCAGGTGAACTACTCGCGCAGACGCGTCGTCTCGCCGACCTGCGGTGCCGGCTGCGCGACCGGCGGCTCATACGATGTGGCGGGATGCGTAACGACCGGTACCTGCTGCGAACGGGCGCGCTGCAGGGCATGACTGCCGCTATGGCGTACGCGCCCGAACAACGCCTGAATCCGCTCGTCGATCGCTTGCTCGCGGCCGCGGATCAACAGGCTGGCACCGGCAAGAAACAGAACCCCCGGCCAGATGAAGCTGATCAGCCATAGGATGCTCAGCCCAAGCCCCCACATGCCACCCTGGACCGCCTCGGACGTCCGCCCCATGATCCGGCGGGGCAGATAGGTGGCAACACCGATCGCCGCCAGGCCGCCGGGCCAGATCATCCACCAGAGATTCAGCCACGCCATCAGCCCGACGATGATCAGGGCAATACCCAGCATGGCCGATCGCCGTTGCGTTAGTGTCAGGTTCATAAAACTACTCCTTCATATCGCCTGCAGCAGAACCATTACTACTGTAGGCGCGGTATATCTCAGTGCAGAACTGCAGCCCCGGTTCGTGCCGTACTCCAACACGTCTGCTGGTGTGACGCAGCGCAAGGTGTGTTTGTTGCAGCAACGGCTGTGCTATGATTGCAGCCATGGAAAGTTGCCCACTCTCGGTCATTATTGTGACATGGAATGGCCTGCGCCATCTACCGCAGTGCCTGACCGCGATTGCACCGCAGCTACCGCCACATGCCGAGCTGATTGTGGTCGATAATGGTTCGAGCGACGGCAGCGCCGCCTGGATCCGCACCAATGCGCCGTTCGTTCACCTGATCGACCTGCCGCATAATCTGGGGTTTGCCGGCGGGGTGAACGCCGGCTTACAGGCGGCACACGGCGAGTTGCTGTTGCTGCTGAATGACGATGCATTTGTTGAGCCGGGGTTTGTTGCCGCGCTGTGTGATGCCATGGCAAACCACCCGGAGGCAGGTGCTGCCGGTGCAGTGCTGACATTTGCCCATAAGCCGGATCTGGTTGCATCAGCCGGGATCCGGATGCGACGTGATGGCGTGGCGCTTGATCTGTGGGCAGGCTTGCCGGTTGCCGAGCTACCGGCTACGCCACAGCCGATCTGCGGCCCGAGTGGTGGTGCGGCGATCTATCGGCGGGCAGTATTCGACGATATCGGTTTGGCCGCTACACGCGTCTTTCGGTTACCCGAAGATGGTGTTCTCGCATTGCGGGGCCTTGTGCGCGGCG
>CALLZL010000719.1 GCA_937859575.1 uncultured Chloroflexota bacterium | reverse complement strand
ACCTTCCCCCGAACAGCGCTTCCTCGAACGTATCAGCCAGGTAGCCGGTCTCAGCGCGGCGATCGCCGGGGTGCTGGCGCTCGTGATGGGCATGCTGCTGGCACGCACCCTCACCCGGCCGATCCGCGAACTCACCACCGCCACCCGCCTGCTGGCCAACGACGAGTTTGATCATCAGGTGCCGGTGCGCTCGAACGACGAGATCGGCGAGCTCAGCCGTTCGTTCAACCAGATGAGTACCAATCTGGCACGCGCCCGCCATCTACGGCAGCAGATGACGGCCGATCTGGCCCATGATCTGCGCACACCGCTGACGATCCTGCGCGGCTATACCGAAGGGCTGAAGGATGGCCGGCTCAGCGGCGAACCAGCACTCTACCAGATCATGCATGGCGAGGTCGAACATCTGCAACGGCTGGTTGAAGATCTGCGGCTGCTATCGCTGGCCGATTCCGGCAACCTGTCGCTCAATCGACGCCCGGTGGATCCGGCGGCTCTGCTCGAACGCGCTGCTCTGGCGCATATGGTGCAGGCCGAGCAGCAGGGGGTTCGGCTGAGAGTTACCGCAGCCGAACAGCTCCCCTCGGTCGGTGTCGATACCGATCGCATGGCACAGGTGCTCAATAACCTGGTGGCCAATGCGCTGCGCCATACCACGCCGGGTGAGATCACCCTGGCTGCGGTGCAGCACGACAATCAGGTTATACTCAGTGTCGGCGATAACGGCAGCGGGATCGCCGCCGAGGATCTGCCGTATGTCTTCGAGCGTTTCTACCGTGCCGATAAGGCGCGTCAGCGGAGCGACAGCACGACATCCGGCCTGGGGCTGGCAATCGCCCGTGCGATTGTTGAGGCGCATGGTGGTCGGATCGAGGTTGTGTCGATCGCCGGGCAGGGCACTACATTCACGATTGCCCTGCCGGTTGCCTACGGCCAGGTGCAGCACGGTTGATTCGCGGGAGTGCGCGCATGTGGGTGGGATGCCCGCAACCCCGGGATGTGAGCTGTGTGCCGCCAATCAGCCCGCTGCGCCGCACTTGGAAGCAATGTCATCTCACACGAGGCACACGCCGATGAACCAGACCATTCTGATCGTCGATGACGAAGCCCGGCTACGCGATATGCTGCGGGTCTACCTTGCACAGGAAGGGTACCGGGTGGTCGAAGCCGGCAATGGCCGTGAAGCGCTGTATGTTGCGCGGGTCGAAAAACCGGATCTGATCATTCTCGACCTGATGATGCCCGAAGTCGGTGGGCTCGATTTCGTGCGCCTCTATCAGCGCGAAGCCGAGACCCCGGTGATCATGCTGACGGCGAAAGTCGATGATGAAGACAAGATCGTCGGCCTTGAACTTGGTGCCGATGATTATATTACCAAGCCGTTTAATGTGCGCGAACTGGTGGCACGAGTGCGCAGTGTGCTGCGCCGCAGCCTGAAGCAACCGGTCGAAGCCGATATCTTGCGCGTCGGTGCGATCACCCTTGATCGCGGCGCGCATACCGTGACCATTGCCGGGCGGCTTGTCGATCTGACCCCCTCGGAGTTTGCGATTCTGGCCACCCTCATGGCCGCACCGGGGCATGTCTTCTCACGGCTCGATCTGCTTGATCGAATCGCCGGTGATGCCTACGAAGGGTATGAACGAACGATCGATAGCCATATCCGCAATCTGCGCCTCAAGATCGAAGATGACCCGCGTCATCCGATCTATATTGAAACCGTCTATGGCATGGGGTATCGCTGCTCAAGCGGGGTGTGAGCAGCGCGCAGTAGGGTGGGATTCAAGCTCGTGCGCCGTGGCGCTGCAGCGCTCGGCTCGCCGGGCGAAGCCGCCTGCGCGGCCTGCACGAGCCCGCGACGGCACGGGCGGCGTCTCGGCGCGCAGTATTGCCTGGATGATAGTATGCTATACTCGGTCTCAATCGTTCACCTACACAGCTGAAACAGGCCATATAGCCACGATGAGGTTGCTTCTTGGATGTTTTTACCCTTCGCCGGCAGGTGATCAACGACTACGAAGCATACACGCGTAGTTTTCTTACCATCCTCGACCCCGAGATCAACGAGTTCGTGCAGCAGGAACTTGGGCGTGGGCGGTTATGGCCCGACGCCTTGATCCAGCTTTCGCCGGCCTACGCGCCGGCAGCAACCGTGGAGGATCTTGCAGCGACGGGGGTGCTGCACCCGCTGTGCGCCGATATCTTCCGCGATCGTAATAACCGCTCGCTGACGCTGTACCGCCATCAGCGTGATGCGATCGACATCGCGGCCCAACGGCAGTCGTATGTGGTGACGACCGGTACCGGCTCGGGGAAGAGCCTGACCTATCTGATTCCGATGGTCGATCATATTCTGCGCAACCGCCCCGCAGAAGGGCGCGTGCGGGCGATCCTGGTCTACCCCATGAATGCGTTGATCAACTCGCAGCAGAAGGGCCTTGACAACTTCTTCCGCAATCTGCCCGAAGGGCGGCGTGTGGTGCGCTATGAGCGGTATACCGGCCAGGAGAGCGATGCGGAGAAGCGGCGCATCCAGCAGGATCCGCCGCATATGCTGCTGACGAACTATGTGATGCTGGAACTGATGCTGACGCGCCCCGATGAGTTTCCATTCGTCGATGCCGGTACGGCAGCCTTGCAGTTTGTGGTGCTCGATGAACTGCATACCTATCGTGGCCGCCAGGGCGCCGATGTGGCCATGCTGATGCGCCGCCTGCGTGATCGCAGCGGCAACCCGGATCTGCAGTGTATCGGCACCAGCGCAACAATGGTGAGCGGCGGCAGCCATGCCGACCGCCGGGCGACGGTGGCGCAGGTGGCGAGCACGATCTTCGGTGTTACGATCCCACCCACACAGGTGGTCGAAGAGACGCTC
>CALLZL010000718.1 GCA_937859575.1 uncultured Chloroflexota bacterium | reverse complement strand
TGAAGGGCTTGATCTCATCGGTGCCGAAGTAGCCGCCGGTCGCCATCGCCCCGAAGAGCGCTTTGACCTGCGCAACGAACGCCGGTGCTTTGTAGCGCGTGGTGCTGATGATCTTCGTGAACAGGCCATTCGGGAGCAGGCCGATATCTTCGGCGAACAGACAGAAGAGTAGGCGAATGAGGAAGTGGGCCGTGGCTTGGGGTTCTTCGCCGTAGCGTCTGAGCAGATCGGCCAGGCGCGCAAACTCCGCCGCTGCCTGCTCAGTGACCTGCTGAATGGTGGTTGTCGGCTTGAGCGCATCTGCATGCACGAAGACATTGCGGAGCGTTTGCAGACCAGCAGGCGTGAGCAGGTCGTCGAGCGTGAGGGTCGTCGTCTGCTTCACCGTGTTGATGAAGTTGGTGTGGATAACGATCGTCTGGATGTCGCTCACGACCAGCAGCGGCGGGTTCTCCAGCGCATCACGGTACTGCTGGAGTTGCTGGTAAGCTTTATCGAGATCAGCCCGCGGTCCTTTGTACTCCCACGCGAACACGCCGCGCTTCCACACATCGGCCCACCCCTGACCGCCACTGAGCTTCGCTGCACCGGCTTCGAACACCAGCGAGCCGTCGCGGTTATCGCCCGGCGTCTCGTGGCCGATCAGGCGGCAGATGTCGATGAAGTGCTCCTGGGAGACACTGCGCTCCTTGCGGGTGTCGCCGCGCCACTTGGCAGCGAAGTCATGCGGGGTGAAGGGTGCGGTCATGTAGTGTACTTCTAGGCAACTGAATAGACACGCAGCACCTGCTCTCGCTGTTGCTGTCGGGAGCGGGCGTTGTACTACATACGGCTTTTTGCAAATCTGAAGAGTCCAACACCAATGCCGAGCCCAATGGCTATAGCTAGAGCTGTCCACCGGCTCTCATACGATGCGCCCGTTGCTGTGATTGTCCAAGCAATGAGACCGAAGATGACCAAAACAATGATAGCTTTGAGTATCTGTTCAATCGTCATCATGTTCACTACCTGACCCGCTTTCTCTCGTCATCAGTTGCCAACTCTATGCGAAATGAATCCAGATTGGGATTATTGAAAAGACAGAATATCCCTGAAACTCTGTCACCAGAAGAGATGACCGTCACTTTCATAAGATAGCGATCGTCTGGCAAACGCCATTGAGGATGTCTCAACCCCTGAAAGGTGCTCTCGTTGTTCCACCCAAAACATGCATCATCAACATCAAAACGAACAACAGTATCGAGGCCCTCTTCGGTTCCCGGTCTGATGTCCATTCTTGACTCAAAACTTAATCTTGCCGGATCTACTATATACCCCTCTCTTTTGTCAAAATGAATAACGGGCAGGGATGGATTTGCAGATCCCGCCCAACGCGCAGGCATGGGGTGTTCGAAGACTCTTCGCCCATCCATGTAATGAAATGTTATCTCAGCCCTACACTGTATGGCTGTTTCTCGATAAAAGCACCAGCGGAATAACCTGTTAACTGATCTATTTCCAACATATACATACAGATGTCTATGTCGTTTGCCAAACGGCACAATATTTCCCGCATCCTTGTTCAAGGTTCTAATCTGTTCTGAATTAGCATCATAGGGTTTGCCAACAGACAAATACAGGCTCGGCTTCTTCGTTCGCTCAACGATCACAGTTATAACAATGGAAATGACAGCGCCGAGCACAATCTCCAAGACAGTGCTACCAATCATACCGCTATACTCCAAATGTTGAACTCTTTCAGTCCGACCAATAGCTCGCCAGTTGCCCACTCGGGGTATAGAGCGCCCCTGGATCCGATGACGCATTGTTCCAGATAAACCCCACCGGTCCGGGGAACGTCCGCGACTCGCCTGGCGCCAGCACGCCGCTGATCGGGTGCTCCTGGTTACCCGTGATACTGCACATACGCCAGCCCGTGAGATCAACAGCCAGGTGACTCACATTGCGCAGCGTCACAGTTTCCGCGCTCTTGTTGATGCCAGTGATACGCACAGGATAGTTCGGCGCAAGCGCCCCATTCGGATCGGTCTGGCAGTTGTTGAATGAGGGAGGCGGGAGCTGCGGCGTCGCGGTCGGCGGCACCGTCGTGCGCGTTGGTGTCAGCGTGACGGTGGGCGTTGCGGTCGGCGCAGGCGGTGGCCCGCTGAGCGCCGGCAAGAAGAAGCAACGCTGCACCTCGCAGTCAGGCATCGCCAGCGCATGGCCGGCACCGGCAAGCGCGAGGAAGAAGCCGAGAGTGGCAATGAGATAGCGCAATACGCCGCTCCTGCTGAGACGTGCTCACCATCAAGTGTGTTGACACAAGTATACTGCATCATTGAGACGGTGATCAAGTGTCTGGGAACATCTTTGATGATATCGCATAACACCCCCTCACCATGTATTTGGCTGAGGGGGTGTTGCCGCTTTCCGACTGCGCTGCAATATTCGCTAATCGTACCTTCTATCGGCTACTCATCACGCAATACCTGATCGCCAATCCGCAACTGATGTAGGCGCACCTGGGTGCCGTTATAGCTAATCTGACAGCCCCAATCACTGCGGATCATTGCACCAAAGCTGTTCTCGGAGTCCACATAGGAGAGCACCGACCAGCGGCCAGTGTTCAGGCGTACTATGGTTGCCTCATTGCTGCTTGGGAACTGCGCGGTTGTCGGCGCTTTCAGATTCTGCTGCACGAAGGTGCGGCAATCGACCCAGGCAGATATACGATCGGGCGCGGCCGGCGGACGCGAACCACGTGTCATACCTTGAAGCGCCAACGCGCCCAGGCACCCGAACACCAGCAACATGGTCACTACTATCATCACTACGAAGTTCGTGCCGCCACTCGCGGGCTTCGGCGGCGGCCCGCTCGGGGGACGGGACATGTTCGTCTCACTGAGTGGCTCGCCGAAGCGCACGCCGCACTTTGGACATTGTGTACGCGGCTCCGGAAACCCGCGATTGCACGCAGAACACAGATAGCCGCCGCCGCGCGTTTTCTCTGCATGCGGCAGCGACACTGCCGGTGCCAGTTCACGCCCGCAGAAGCGGCACACCGTCGCCGCTGCCTTGATCGTCTCTGCGCAGAAGGGACACTGCTTGGTATCGTCGGCAGGTAGCTCAGTCATTTCTTGACCACCTCTCCCTCATACTTCGCCACCGTCCCCTTGAACCGATCGGCGAACCCATAGAGGTCGTCGAGGCCGTCGATCGCCATGCGCTCTTCCTTCTCACCATCCAGGAAGCCGATCGACTTCTTCGTACCGTTGAACCGGAGCCGGCAGATCGGCTTGCGGTTCGTGTCGTCGAGCAAGATCCCGCAGTAGCTCTGCACATCGCGCATCACGATCCGCTTCACATCGACTGTATCACGCAGCAGCGCGCGAACGATATAGAACGCCTCTCGCTCTTCGTCGGTCGTCACAACCGCACCGCCAGCCAGATCGGGCACCGGCTCTGCGGCTGGTGGGGGTGCAGCCGGCTCCGCAGGGGGCGGCTCACTGGACAGTGCCGTCTTGAGGCGCTCGTTGATCTGCTCATTGACGAACTGGCGCAGCGCCTGGCGCGTAAACTGTCCAAACTGCTCGCGCACCGCCTGCGTGAGCTTGCCGGTGTAGACCTGCGACGCAAAGAAGCGCACAAAGTCATCCGAGGGGTCAGTGAGTTGCTCGGCCAGCAGGCGCTTGATCTCGCGGGTGTACTTCAACTCGCTGGCCGTCGTGAGGATCGTCGGCAGATCAAAGGCAGTCTTGGAGAACTTCTTCAACTCGTCGACCGCGGACTCGCGGATGTTGAGCATCGAGAACTCGAAGAACGGCTTGGCATCCATCTTGTTCATCGCTTCCAGATCGGTGTAGAACCAGTAGACCAGACCGTTGGTGAGCACCCCGAATCGCGCTTCGGTCACACTGAAGTAGCGATAGAGTTGCGAGGCATGGACCTTGCCCAGATCGGCGGCGTGGTGTTTGCACTCAAAGAGGATGATCGGCTTGTGGTCGCGCAGGATGGCGTAGTCGACCTTTTCCCCTTTCTTCACACCGACGTCCGCATTGAGTTCCGGCGTCACCTCGGTAGGATCGAAGACGTTGTAACCAAGTGCGCTGATGAAGGGCATCACGAGCGCGTGCT
>CALLZL010000717.1 GCA_937859575.1 uncultured Chloroflexota bacterium | reverse complement strand
CGAGCGCGTGGGTCGATAGCCTCCTGGTGCAGAGTGCGAGCTACAACGACGCCAATCAGGTCGTCGGCTGGACGTATGATGCCACTGGGAATCTGATCAGTACTGGCGTGGTCACGTACACCTACGATGCCCTGAACCGCCAGATTGCGCGCGACAGCGTCGCCTACGACTACAATGGCGATGGCGTACTCGTGGCGCTCGATGATGGCGCTTTGACGCGATATGTGCAGGACCTTGCCAGCCCATTGCCGGTGATCCTCGACGACGGGGCAGCGCAGTATGTCTATGGCCACGAACGGTTGTTTGGTGACGATGGCAGTGACCGCACCTGGTATCTGGGCGATGCGCTTGGCAGTGTGCGCATGACGCTCGACGCTGCTGGTGTGCCGCTCGCCGGGCTGAACTACGACCCGTGGGGCACGCCGCAGAGCACCACCATCGCGCCGTTCGGCTTCACCGGTGAGCCGCAGGATGCGGCGGGCAATGTGTATCTGCGCGCGCGGTGGTATACGCCGGGGACGGGGACGTTTGTTGGGTGGCGGTGGCGCACTGACGAGAGTAATCCCCAGGTACCTCCCAGCAATCATACTTATGCATATAGCCTGAACAATCCTATTAGCAATAGTGATCCCTCTGGAAAATGCGTGCCCGAGTATATTGAGATTGGTGGCGTTAGGTACACCATTCCAGGTGGTGAGCCGGGTTGCATTCCAATTAGTGAGACAGGTGCTGGACTCAATTGGGATGATGGTGGACAATATCTGTGGGATTTGTTCCAAGGCATGGGTTCACCTGGTGCATTAGCAGTAGATGCTGCATTTGGCACTAATGGCTGGGAATGCATATGGAGCAATCCCTCTACCGGTAAGAATCTGGGCATCACTTTCACTGCAGTTGCTACAGGGGGTGGAGTATACAAGTATATTCTTACCCCCGTCGCACAATATATATCATCTTGGCTAACGACAATAGGAATAACTGGTGGCGGTGCGGTCGTTCAAAGTGTTTGGCAGCAAAGGCCCTTTGAACGCGGCGTTGTTATTGAGCAGCGCTTAGGGGCCAACTTGCCGTCGAACTTCCCTGTAATAGATCGCTTTCAAGGAGGTGTTGCGACCAGCATCAAAAGTCTGAATCTAAACGCCGCTTCTTATCAAAGCATACCAACCTTAAGACGTACTGTTCTCGGATATCTTAATAAGGTATCCACTTACCAAGGTCAGCCGAATGCTTGGGCAAACGTGCAGATCTTGCCCAATCACATAACAGGCCGAGCACTAGATCTTGCAATACCTGCGTCAGGAGCAACACCAGCTCAGATGCAAGCACTTCAAGCGTTGCAGGCTCGAGCTGCTACTATGCAGCCAAATCCTGTTACACTGAATATCATACCAATTCCTTAGGAGAGATTATGATTGAGAGCGCCACTATTATTATCAGGAGAGGCCGTGCCTACATTCCTGTTAACGCGCGAGTGGAAGACGGAGGACCGTTCGTCAATGTTGAACCGGTCACGGTTGTAGATCTGAATGCCATTGAGATTGCTGATGCTTTGGAAGCGGTAGCTTCTCGTGGACATCCCACTATACCATCTATTCCTCGTGATGATTGGAAATTGCGGAAAGATCCGCTACTTCGAGCCGTAGGTGTTTCATCTTGGTCGAAGTTGGCTTCTGACAGTGCTTCTTACGGTATTGGTTGGAGCTCCTCTGGAGTAACTATATACCTACACTCGCTCGACAAAAAAGGACGTTTCTCCTTCGATCAAAATCGAATCCACTTTCTTGCAGGAACACCGTCAATGATAGATATTGCTTATGTAGTGATTGAAGATGCTCGAAAGCTTCCTGAACTCGGTTTTGTTGATGTTAGTGCAAAAAGCTGATTAAGAAGCCGATTAACTTTAAAATGAGATATAATAGTTCGAAGTGGCATATTTGAGGCCGGTCAATTATGGACATCCTTGACAGTAGATATATCATGGGCAAGGAAGGTTGAATGTCATATTGAAGTGTGGTATGCGCCTCAAACCGCAGTCACCGCAACCCATTTTGCTCTATACGAAGGTGCTGGTGGGTCCCCTGCTCGACGAGGACACGGTCTACCGCCTCGTCGGCGATGTGTTGTTCACACAGTTCCGCGATGAGTATTTCGCCAACCTCTACCCCGCTTCCAGCCCGGCATCTCGCCCATCCTACTCTCCTTTGTGCTATAGCTGCCGGAAATAGGTTTGGTCGAAGTTGGCAAGCGCAGTGTCAAGTGTTATGCTGCAGTGACACCGACGACGAAAGGACAACTGCATGCGCGAGAAACAGTTCACGCTGAGCCGAAGCCAACGGGACGCCATGTGGCGACGCTTCAAGCAGACTGACGACCGCCGGATTGCTGAGCGGCTGCACGCCATCCTCTTGCTCGACGCCGGTCAGAATGCTGCCAGCGTCAGTGTCATCCTGCACATTCACCCTAATACCCTCAAGCGCTGGGTCAAGACCTTTGTCGCCGGTGGCGAGGAGGCCCTCACCAGCCTGAACTATGTCGGCGGCGACGGCAACTTGACCGAAGCCCAGCAGCAGCAGCTGACCACTTGGCTTGATGCCGAGGTGAGAAGCACCGCCGAGGCCATCGCCTGGGTTGAGGAACAGTTTGCGGTCTCCTACACCGACAGTGGCATGGTGAAGCTGCTCAAACGTCTCGACTATCGCTTCAAGCAACCCGACCTCCTGCCCGCCAAAGCGGATCTGCAGCAACAAGCGGCGTGGGTGCAAACCTACACCGAAAAAAGGGGGCCGTGACGCGGCGTGGCAAGGTCTACTTCCTGGACGCGGCCCACCTTTTGCACGCAGCTATCCCGAGCCGCGGTTGGATAAAGCGCACGCAATCGGTGACGTTGAAGACCAACTCCGGCAGGAATCGCCTCAATGTGCTTGGGGCCTATTCCCCCGACTACCAAAGCCTGATCAGCTGGGAGGGGCGGGAGTCGTGTGATGCCGAGCGAGTGGTGCATGTGCTCCAGCTGGTTCGCCGGGCGAACCCCGGCAAGTGTCTTCTCGTGGTGCTTGACAACGCGCCCTACAACCGTGCGCCGGCGGTACAAGAGGCGGCCAAAGCGCTCCGTATCGAACTGCTGTACCTGCCGACCTACTCGCCGAATCTGAACCTCATCGAGCGTTTTTGGAAATTTCTCAAGCGCAAGGTAGCGCGCAACCGCTATCACGCCACCTTTGCTGAATTTCGCACCGCGGTTCAGCAGGTTTTGCACAACCTCCCGGCCTATCGTGCGGAGCTTGCAAGCCTGCTCACTGAGCGCTTTCAGCTCTTTACAACGCCCTGACTAAACCTATTTCCGCCTACTATAATCTTCCAAGGCTCGATGGCTCCAATCCTTCTCAAACCTACAAACTCGTTTGCTCCATGACCTTGTGACCATTCTGTTTTGCCAGGTGCACATAGACTTGTGTCGTATTGAGCGAGGCGTGTCCAAGCCAGCTTTGCAACTGGTACGGGCTCACACCTCGTTTTGCTTTCTCCGTTGCGAAGGTGTGGCGGAGCGAGTGGCAGCTGACTGATTTGGTTATCCCCGCAGCCACCCGATAGCGCACCACCAACTTACGTAAGCCGCGCTCACTAATTGGCTCGTGGGCATAGTTGAGAAACAGACGGTCATCACTGATGTTTGGCCGCGAGGCAAGGTAGTTCTTAATGGCTTTGATCACCTTCGGTTCCAGTTCAATCTCACGCCCCGCCATTCCCTTGCCAACACGCACACGCAGCACCCGCGAAGCAAAGTCAATGTCATCCACGCGCAGTGCGGCCAGTTCTGAGACCCGCACACCGGTCTGAAGAAAGACCTGAAAGATAGCGAAGTCTCGTGGGTTACTACCAGCCAGCGACAGGATGCGATTGTACTCATCCGGCGCGAGATATGCCCGAATGTTCTTCTCACGGCGCGGTGTATCCACACCTGCGGCCGGCGACTTCACAATGATGTCGTGTGCCTCAAGGTAGCGAAAGTACTCACGGATCGCGGCCAACTTGCGGGCACGCGAGACACCGCTGACGCGCCAATGCGACAGATGGGCGAGGTACTCGGTAATGTCAGCGCGCTCGATGCGCTCTGGGGCGGTTGCGGCGATGTTATTGTCCTGCAGCCAGACGAAGAACTGGAGAAGGTCGGTTCGATATGCCTTTACAGTGGCTTCACTTCTATTCTTCCCTTCAAGGGAACGCAGGAAAGCGTTGAGGCTTTCGTGCATGGCGGTATTTGCTGCAGTCATACGATGCTCCTTTGCATGTTTGTACAGAGCCATCGTAGCCGGGGGCACCTAGCGGGGCAATGGAAGAGGGTGTCCGAATAATGGTTCCGATAACATGTAGCATAGCATGTTATATGGAACCATCACAAGCAGGGCGTGAGCGTGGAGGGTGGA
>CALLZL010000716.1 GCA_937859575.1 uncultured Chloroflexota bacterium | reverse complement strand
GCCGCAGAGCAAACGAAAAAGGTGGTGCGATCGTCACCTTTCCAGCGATACACCGACCCATCGATGAAGCCGGCCCCCTTGACGACAATCGTCGGGGCGATACCACCCGCCGGCGCGCTCGATGGGCTGATTTCGTCGATCGACGGTACCGGGTTCGCGGCAGGCGCGGTGATCGTAAACAGCAATGAGTTCGGTGAATTGCCACCACCCGGATTCGGGTTGATCACACGTACGGTGGCAGTGCCGGCACTTGCCAACAGCGCCGAGCCGACGGTAATGCGCAACTGGCTGCTGCTCACAAATGTCGCCGGGAAGTCTACAACCCCGCCGGCCGTCCAGCGTACCGTTGCGTTCGGCACAAAATTGCTACCGTTGATTGTTACCGTTGTATTGCCTGCGCCGGCAGGTGCCGAGGCTGGTGCCAGGCTCTCGATTGCAGGGATCGGATTGGCATAGGGCAGCATCACAACCCGATCATCGTTAAACCCGGTGGCATACACCTGTTTATTGCCCGGTTCGACAATAATATCGCGCGCCCCGCCGAGCTGTGGCTGCCCGGCATCGGTGCGTGCGATCGGCGGATTAACATAGGTCAACAATCCGGTCGCGGTATCGCGTTCGAACGAAACCACCGCATTACTATCAAAACCGGTGGCGAAGACATGCCGCCCATCCGGGCTGACCGTCACTGCTGTTGCGGCAGCAAGGCCGCTCACCCCCGCAACCCCATTGGTGAACGTCTGGTTGAGGTAGGTTAGCTTGCCATCGAATGGATTGCGCTGGAACACCACGACCGAACTACTATTATAGCCGGCGGTATACAACGAAGAGCCGTCGGGGCTGAGCGCCAGGCGGAACACACCGCCCAGGCCGGCGATCTGAGCCTGGGTGATCTGCTGCACCCGCGCACCGATCTGGCCGTTCTGGACATTGCGGGCAAAGACGGCGATATTGGAGTTGCTGCCGGCGCCATAGTTGGCAACATACACGTTCGCACCATCCGGGCTCAGCAGGATGTCGTACGGGTTGCTGAGCGAGCTATCGCTGAACTGCTGTACCGGAAAGCGTCCAATCCCCAGGCCTATCCCGCCGTTGTCGCTGCCGGTGGTCTTCTTTACCCCCAGCACCACAACGCGGTTATCGGCAGCCGATGTGACATACAGGTAGTTACTTTCAGGGCTGAGCGCCAGGCCATAGGCACCACCAAGCGTGTTGATCGTCGGCAGTGTACATGGCAGCGGAAGGCAGATTCCATACCCACTCCCCTCGGCGACGGTATCGATCTTCACCAGCGAGTTGTTCGAGATGCGGTAGGCGATTACACGGCCGGCACTTGGCGATGGTGCAATACTCACCACATTATGAGCGCTGACATACAGATAGTTGCCATCGGGGCTTACAAGCAGCCGGATCGCGCCGCGCAGATGATCATCCGGATCCGTGAGCGCTGCCACCTGCGTCAATGCGCCGGTGGTGGCATTGCGGGTAAAGAGTGTCAGTGAGCCTTCGGGGGCAGCCCCGCCATCGACATCGCCCGACATCGCGGCTACGATCACCTTGCTGCCGTCGGGCGTGATCGCCAGGCCATACGGCTGATCCATGCCGATAATCGCGCTGCCGGCATAGTTCTGATTGGTATAGATCAGCGGCGGGGTCGGTGCGGTGCGCCCGATACAACTCAAATTGAATACCACCGTCGGCTTCGTCGGATCGTTCGTGCTGAGGGTCAGCGTCGCGCTACGCATCCCGGTGGCGGTCGGCGTACAGCCAACCGTAATCGAGGCTGCCGCCGCACCATTGGCAAGGCTCAGGTTTACCGCACCAACCGCGAAATCACCAGGGTTGGCACCACCAAGCACGGCATTATTCACCGTCAGAGTCGCGGTGCCGATCTCTTGCACACTGATCGTTGTATTTTTGGCAACCCCCACCACGACCGTGCCGAAATCGAGCGGGCCGGGCGCGGCCGGGGTCGAACCAAAACCGGGTACCGGCTGTGCCACAGCATTACAGACCAGCGTATAGTTAACACTGGTCTGCAGCTCGTCGTTTGTGGCGATCGTCAGGGTAGCACTGCGCGTTCCGGGTGTCGAGCCGGTCGGCGCACAGCGCAATGGGATCTGGGTTGGTGCATCAACATTGAGTGGGAAGCCGATCAGGATCGCGAAATCGGCGGCATTGGCGCCGCTGATCTGCGGATTGCTCAGCTGGAGTGTCTTGTTGCCAGTATTCGCGACTGTCAGGCTCACATCCTGCTGCTGGCCGAAGGTCACATTGCCGAACACAACCGGCCCGGGCTGCACCGGTGTCGAGCTATAGCCGGCGGCCGGCGGATCGGCCTCGAAGGCGCCAATATCGCAGGCTGCACCCTTGGGGCGCGAATAGCCACGCGCATCGACCCCATCGATCGGGGCGGCAGCACACGCCGCATTATTCGCAGCATCGGCAGCCTGGCTTGCACCACCCAGATCCTGTGTCAGCAGTTGCGCGATGATCCCGCCATTAAACGATGGTGCCGCCAGGGCGGCATTGGCGCTCGACAGATCGCCCGGCTGGTTGAAGCCACAACTGGCACCGCTATCGAGGTTGTTGCCCTGCGATTGGACACCGCCGCCGGCGCAGTTACCACCCATGCCGGATGTATCACTACCACTGACGATGGTATTCGTCAGGCGTACCACCTCGGGATGCGAATTGGTCGGCGCCTGGGCGAAAATCCCACCACCCTGGCCATCGGCATCATTCTGGGCAATCGTCACATTGATCGCCGTCAGCCGTGGCCGGATATCGCTGCCGGTTTGCGAGTTGATATTGGCGATCCCGCCGCCGCGTGCCGTGGCTGTATTGCTGTTGAGCGTCAGATTCCCGAGCGTCATCTGGCCGTTGCGATCATTCGAGATCGCGCCACCATCACCGACCACGGTGTTGTTCATGAGCGAACTACGCACCATCAGCAGCGTGCCGCCCATATTCTTCACCGCCCCGGCGCTCCGGCCGGTTGCAAGCGCCGGAATCCCGGCGATATTGCCGTTAAAGGCACTCTCGCGGATCTCAAGGGTCGATCCGCTGCTGTTATACACCGCGCCACCATGGCCGCGCACCGTAATATTGCCATTAAAGACACCACGCGTGATCACCATTTTGCGATCGTTACTGCTATCATTCGATGCATGGATCGCACCGCCGCCGAACTGGTCGTAGGTATCGGCGGGATCTCCCTCGGTGCCGTTATTGTTAGGATCACTGGCATTGGCGATATTGCCATTGAACACCACATCGGTCAGCGTGGTCGGTGCCAGCGCATAGATCGCGCCGCCGCTCCGCTTGGCAATATTGCCGTTGAACGCGCTGCCGGCCACCGAAAGTGGATCGCTGCCACGCAGGTAGATCGCACCACCACCATCGATCCCCTCGGCCTCGTTCCCGGTAAAGACCGAACCGGCAACACTGACGCGGCCGGTCAGGCCACCGATCGCGCCGCCGTCGCTCCCGCTCTTGTTCTGCAGAAAGGCAACCCCGGCGACATTCAGGATGCCGCCGTTCATAAAGATCGCCGTATTCCCATTGGTAATCGTCATGTTGGCCAGCGAAAGGATCCCATTCGACGGCACGCGAAAGATCGTCTGATTATTACCGTTGATCGTCACCGGCCCGCTGATTGCCACATTGCGCGTGATAAAGGGCAACGTACCGAAGCCGGAGGCGGTGCTGAGGGTGATTGTACCAACCGAACTGAATGTAATCGTCACCGGGTCGCTCGGGATCGAGCCGCAATTATTGTTATAGGGCGATCCCGGCTGGTTGATCGCTTGTAATGCCTCGCGCAACGAACAGGTGCCGTTGTTGGTGATCTCATCCGTCAGTGTCGTGACAACCACCGTGCCGGCGGCACGAGCCGGCGTCGGGCCGGGCAGCGAGATACAGAATAGTATGGCACACAGCAACATCCCCAACCGTTGCATTCGGTCATTCCGACGATACTTCAGCAGCGAAGTCAGCACAGAGAAACTCCTCTCACGCTCTCAAGCGAATCGCATGGCCGCAACATATGACCGGCAGAGTATAGCATGAGCCGCTCTAGCTCCCCTCGGTCTCGATACTGAACCTGGCAGCAACAAATCGCCACACAACAAAACAACTACGGTTCCCTAACCATCTGCCCAAAAAGTTGTGGTACACTTTGGCGATTGCCATCTGACAATCTGCCCGATCTGCACCACCAGCCGGCAGTTATGGTGTGCTCTACACCGTCGGGGATCCGGCCGATCCACTCTATCAGCGTTGATATTGCCGGCGCATGAACCGCAACCATGGCGTTCCTGGCCGAGCCGGGATGCCGCCATGCCCGGGGCACAATCATCATGGAGCAACAACATCATGAAACACACCGGTTTGCAATTTCTCTTGCCGTACATGCGGCCATACTACCGCCACCTGCTGATCGGCACCTTCTACGCACTGATCGGTGCTGCCGCGAGCGCCTTCAGCCCGGCGCTCCTCGGCCTGGCGGTCGATGAGGTCATGGCCGGCATTCGTACCGAGGTACTGGTGCTCTATGCACTCGGGATCGTCGGCCTGGCGGGTATCCTGGCGATATTCCGCTACCTGTTGCGCATGCTGACCGGTGAAATTGCGGCCGGCGTCAGCTATCAGATGAGCCAGGATCTTTTTGCCCGCATCCTGCTGCTCGATCGCGCAGCACTGGCGCAGTACGGCACCGGCGATTTGCTTTCGCGGGCCTCCAACGATTTCATCTATATCTGGCGCTTCTACAGTGCCGGTTTTCAGATGGCCATGCATGCCCTGTTGCTGCTGGCAATTGGGTGT
>CALLZL010000715.1 GCA_937859575.1 uncultured Chloroflexota bacterium | reverse complement strand
TGTTCTTTTGCTCTCCTGTTCTTTTGCTCTCCTGTTCTTTTGCTCTCCTGTTCTTTTGTTCTTTTGCTCTCCTGTTCTTTTGCTCTCCTGTTCTTTTGTTCTTTTGTTCTCCTGTCCTCCTGTCCTCCTGTTCCCTCTCTACCCCACTGCCGCACCGGGTGGTACATATGGCGACCCGGGCGCGGCCGGCGGTGCCTGGCGCTGCCGCACTGCCAGCCAGCCGCCCAGCGCACCGCTGCAGAGCGCAAACAACACCTCGATCACCCCGATACAGAAGACCACAGCAAACAGCACGATCGGAAACAGCACATCCATATCGGCGGCGGTCAATCCGGCATCCGGCTGCTGTTCAAGAATCTGGCGCATCATTTCGTTATACATCTCGGGCGTGGCGCGGATCAGCAACAGCGCTGCGACACCAAAGAACAAGACCCCGACCAGGGCACCGGCACCCGCCACACCACCCGCCAGCACGCCCTGGCCGATACCGGCCTCGTCACCACCCCAGCGTACGCCGATATACCCCGCCAG
Organism: uncultured Chloroflexota bacterium; assembly: GCA_937859575.1. Taxonomy (GTDB): domain Bacteria; phylum Chloroflexota; class Chloroflexia; order Chloroflexales; family Roseiflexaceae; genus CALLZL01. Next base: position 4,298 of record CALLZL010000715.1, on the reverse strand, counting down.
CACGCCGAGCGCCAGCGCACCAAGCGGCCCACAACACAGTACCCCGAGTGTCGGGATGAACGATAACGCAAACACGACCACGATCGCAATGACCGCAAATAACAGGCCGGATTTTAATCCGCCGGGCATAGCGAACCCCTTTCTTGCACAATGCAGTGTGGGTGTATTATGCCATATCTTTATTTACAGCAAGCATGCTGCTAAGATTGACATAGACTTTTGTATAACCTAGAATACCCCGGCGCGATCGGCGCCGCCACCGAGGAATGCATGACCTTTCCGACTGTTATAGCGCTGAATGGCACCTGGGATCTCCTCCCGGTCGCTACCTTCCAGCAAGGTGCATATGCGGCCGATACCGCCGCATGGCTGAAGCAGGAACTGCCGGCTCACTGGCAGCAGCACCCATACTTCGCCAACTACGCTGGGCGCATGGTGTATCGGCGGCAATTTGCTGCACCGCCTGCGGCCGGGCCTACTGCACGCCATTGGCTGCGGATCAACGGCGCATTCTACTGGTCGCATCCCTACCTCAATGGTGTTGATCTGGGCCGCAACGAGGGGTATTGCTTTGCTCACGAGCATGAGGTCACACCATGGCTGGCGGCCGATAATACACTGCTGATCGAGGTCGAGTGCCCATACGAGCCGGACACAAACCAGAAACGTATGATCAGCGGCCTTTTTGCTCACTGGGATGCGGTTGACCCCGCCATCAACCCCGGCGGCCTCTGGCTACCGGTCGAACTGATCAGCAGTGGGCCGATCCGCATCGGCCATGTGCACCTGTCAACCCACACTATCGGTGATGCAGCCGCCGAACTGCGCTTCCGCGTCACGCTCGACTCGTCCGTCGCCACTGATGCAACACTGCGCTGGATCATAACACCGCTGAATGTCGGCGGCACCGTGCAGACGATCGAGCAGCCGCGTGCGCTGGCCGCCGGCACACAAGAACTGGCCGGTATGCTTTCGCTGCGTGATCCACAGCTCTGGTGGACCCACGATCTCGGCGATCCGGCGCTCTACCAGGTGCGCCTTGAAGTACTCGCCGGCACGACCCTTTCTGATGTACGATCCTTCCGCTTTGGGGTGCGCACCTTCGAACTGCGTGACTGGGTGCCGCATCTGAACGGCCGCCGCATGTTTGTGCGTGGCGCTAACTATCCACCGACCGATATGCGCCTGGCGACGGTCACAGCCGAACAGTGTGCCGCTGATCTTCGCCTTGCGGTCGATTGCAACATGAACATGCTGCGCGTCTGTTCGCATATCGGCCACCCGGCCTTGCTCGACGCCGCCGATGAAGCTGGTGTGCTGATCTGGCAGGATCTGCCGTTCCAATGGCTCTACCGGCGCGATGTGCTGCCCGAAGCCGAACGACAGACCCGGCAGATCGTTCAGCAGCATGGCAACCATCCGTCGATTGCGCTCTGGTGTATGCACAACGAGCCGATCTATTCCGCCGATCCGCGCAACCACTCGCGCATCGAACAACTGCGTTCGTATGTGTCGGTCTTCGCATGGTCGTGGAACCGTGATCGGCTCGATACACACCTGCAACAGGTTGTACGCCGGCTCGATCCGACTCGCCCGGCAGTTCGATCATCGGGCGAATTTGGCGTACCACTGCTGCGCGATGGTACCGATGCCCATTTTTATTATGGCTGGTATCCGATCTATGGTTCGCTGCGGCAGTGGGCCGGCTTCATTCGTGCGCTCCCTGACAGTATTCGCTTTGTGAGTGAGTTTGGCGCGCAGAGCTTCCCAAATGCCGCACAGAGCGCCCGCTTCATGCCGGCCGAGATCGATGCCATCGACTGGGATCTGCTGGCGCGTCGCCATGCCTTTCAGCCGGATGTCATGGCGAACTGGATCGATTGGCGTGCCGCCCGCTCGCTCGACGAACTTGCCGAGCTCAGCCAGGCCTACCAGATCCAGGTCAACCGTTACTATATCGATCGGCTACGCTTCCATAAATACCGCCCTACCGGCGGGGTGCTGATGTTCATGCTGCACGACGCCGCCCCGGCTGTGTCGTGGTCGGTGGTTGATTACTGGCGTGAGCCGAAGCGCTCGTATGCAGCGCTGCGTACCGCCTTCAGTGCACAGTATCTCTTCTCGCTGGTCGAAGATGAAACAGCTCACATCGGTGAACCACTCACCATTCCGATCTACCTGATCAACGACGCCCGGCATGCGGCGGAGGTCGCGGTGATTGCCCAGCTCAACGGGCCGGCCGGCGAACTGCTGGCGCGTATCGAGCGCGACTATACCCTGCCCGCCGATAGTATGGCACTCGAAATCGAACGCCTGCGCCTCACGCCGACCAGCGCCGGCGAGTATCGATTGTTGCTCACATGGCAAACTGCTGCAGGCGGCGAACAGACCAATCTGTATACTGTTGCTGTTACCTCAGGCAGTTGATCGGCAAGGCTGGTTGTGGCGCGTCGCGGCACACCACAACCGAGTTCCGCATACCGAACTGTGCGGAAAGAGACCAAAAGTGAAGGGAACGACTGTCGTCGCTTCACATGATGCATGCGGGCCACCGGCCCATACCAACGAAAGTGATTGAACCATGCTCGACAAAGCCCGTGCGATTGAACCCGAGATCATCCGGCTGCGCCGCGATATTCATCGCCACCCGGAACTCGCATTCCAGGAAGTCCGTACCGCCCAGCTTGTCGCCGATACCCTGCGCGAAATCGGCGGCATCAGCATCCGTACCGGCGTCGGCAAGACCGGGGTCGTCGGCGAGATTGGCAGCGGTGATGGGCCGACGATCGGTATTCGTGCCGACATGGACGCCCTGCCGATCATCGAGACGACCAGCCTGGAGTTTAGTTCGCAGAACCCCGGCAATATGCATGCCTGTGGCCACGACACCCACACCGCCATCCTGCTTGGTGTCGCCCATCTGCTGAAGCAGGAGTTTGCCGCCGGCGGCCTGCGCGGCAAGGTGCGCTTCTTGTTCCAGCCGGCCGAAGAGGCCGCCGATGCCGAAGGGTTGAGCGGCGCACCACGCATGATCGACGACGGCGCACTCGAAGGAGTCGATAATGTGATCGCCCTGCATATCGCGTCGACCCTGCCGTCGGGCAAGATCGGCCTGCGTGCCGGAGCCAGCTCAGCCGCCGTCGATAGCTTCCGCGCCTGGATCACCGGCAGCGGTGGCCATGGTGCCTACCCACACGAAGGAACCGATCCACTCTGGATGCTGATTCCGGTGATGTCGGCACTGCATGGTATCGTCTCACGCAAAGTCGACCCGATGAAGCCGGCCGTCGTCAGCCTCGGCGTCGTGCGTGGCGGCACTGTGTCGAATGTCATTCCTTCCGAGGTGTATCTCGAAGGCACCCTGCGCAGTTTCGACCCGAAAGTGCGCGAGCAGTTGCTGGAAGAAGTCGAACGCGCACTGGCAATCTCGCGCGCACTCGGTGGCGATTACCGCCTCGCAGTCGAGCGCGGTTACCCGGCGGGCTATAACGACCCGACCGTCACCGGATGGGTTGAGGATGTCGTGACCGACCTGGTCGGTGCCGAGGCGATCGATACAACCCGTAGCGGGATGGGGGCGGAAGATTTCGCCTATATGACGCAGCAGGCACCGGGGATGATGTTCAATCTGGGCGCTGCGCTGCCCGATGGGATCGTTCGCGCCCACCATACGCCGATCTTCGATATCGATGAAAGCACCCTGGCGGTCGGGGCGGCAGTGCTGGCCGAGACGGCCCGGCGCTATCTGGCCGGCGAACTCGAATAATCGCCGGTTGTGCTGCGGTTGCCGGGCAGCCGCAGCACAACCCCTATGGTGCGGCAACCACAGTTGCGCCTGCCAGTGTCTGCCAGCGCGGTGCCGTCAGCACCCCCAGCAGCAGCACCAGGGCCGCCGTAACAAGCAGTGCGCCACGCAAACTGCCATCTAGCACAATCGGCGTTGCTTCGGTCGCCGGTTGCATCCAGATCGGCCGTAGCAGCCGCAGATAGTACGCCAGGCTTACCACCGTCATGGCCAGGGCGATCACCACCAGCCAGATCGCGCCTGCCTGCCAGGCGGCCATGAAGACGATGAACTTGGCCCAGAAACCGGCCAGCGGCGGGGGGCCAGCCAGCCGGGGGGCCGCAAACCTGTGGACCGTTGCCAGCCAGGGGGGGGGCCGGCCCCAACAAGATTTATCCCTATCGCCCCCCCCCCCCCGCCCACAATGAGAGGGCCTTGGCCCCCCCCGCCCGCCCCAACCCCAAAGACACCGGCCCCAGCGCGTGCCCGCCGTACCACCTCGCAGTCGTCGTCG
>CALLZL010000714.1 GCA_937859575.1 uncultured Chloroflexota bacterium | reverse complement strand
CCTTCGTGGTTCGACCTCAGTATTGATCACGAGTACACCACCAAGACACAAAGACACAAAGACACAAAGACCGAAAATGTTACATCCCCCCTTTGTGCCCTTCGTGCCTTCGTGGTTCGACCTCAGTATTGATCACGAGTACACCACCAAGACACAAAGACCACCAAGAGCGAAAATATTACATCCCCCCTTTGTGCCCTTCGTGCCTTCGTGGTTCGATCCGTATATGCTCACCACCAAGACACAAAGACACAAAGACACCAAGAGCGAAAACGATACATCACCCCTTTGTGTCCTTCGTGCCTTCGTGGTTCGATCACAATATCGATCACCACCAAGACACCAAGACACCAAGACACCAAGACACAAAGAGCGAAAACGATACATCCCCCCTCGTGCCCTTCGTGCCTTCGTGGTTCGACCTCAGTATTGATCACCACCAAGACACCAAGACACCAAGAGCGAAAATATTACATCCCCCCTTTGTGTCCTTCGTGCCTTCGTGGTTCGACCTCAGTATCGATTACCACCAAGACACAAAGACACAAAGAACGAAAATATTACATCCCCCCTTTGTGTCCTTCGTGCCTTCGTGGTTCGATCCGTATATGCTCACCACAAAGACACAAAGACACAAAGGTTGCCGATCTTCGCACCCTGGCCCAAGCTAGCCCACCGGCAGCAAGACATACACCCCCAGCACATCCGGCGGCATCCGCGGCATCACGGTTGTCTGCCCGCTGCCGACGGCTGCCCGCACCCGCTCATGGGAATCGCGCAGACGCCCTGCCCGATTGCGGGCGATTGCATTGAGTTCGTCGGTAAGGCCGGCGATCTGCCCCAGGGCCGACTCGATGCCGAGTGTGCGCTCATCGAGCGTGATATTCGCAGCCGGATCGGCCGTCTGGAGCAGCCGCACAGCCTCCGCCTCAGCGAACCACTGAACAACACCACCGGCCCGTGTATAGCCACACACAACCAGTTCCTCGGCCAGACTCGGGGTCTTGTGCTTGCTTTCGATCAGCATGCGAACGCGAAGCAGGATCAACACCGTGCGCTTCATAACTGCGCCGGTGCGGATCAGGCCACAGCGTGCAGCCAGTGCCGGATCGGCCTCGGAAGTGAGCGTACTCTCAAGCAGGTAGTCGGCGAGCGCCGCAGTTAGCGGATGATTGCGGCCGATCTGTTCGACGCCCTGTGGCGCAGTGTCGGCGAAGGTCAGCGGGAGCACAAGTGGTTCGCCTGATTTGCGGGCCGCTGGCATCAACGTGGCGATACGCTCGCGGATCGGCTGGGGCAGCGGGCCGGTGGCGAGGAGCAGGTGCCCGCGCTCGGTGCTCAGGGTGGCACCCAGGCGCTCACACGCCGCACGAACGAAGCGCTCGACGGCGGCGGGATCGCCAAGCACCGCGTCAGTCTCTTCCAATTCGCGCGCAACCTCCTCGGGCTTGATACGCCGCTGGGCGAAGCGCGTCCGGCTCTCCTTCTCGCGCTCAACCGCCTGATTCCATACCTGCTCAACGTGCGCCTGCCCTTGATCGGTATCGGGCAGCGTCATGTGTTCAAACTCGTCGAACATGGAGGATTGGCGTGGTGCAGGCGTGAACAGCGATGCAATCAGCGCTTCGACGACGGTACCGCTATCGAGCGGCAGCGGCACGCTGATGCCGAGTGTGCGGTGGATGCTCACAGCTTTGCGCAGCAGCACTTTCATCACCGCCTCGTCGATCGGGTTATCTTTGCCATACAGCAGCACCGTACGCACCTTCGGGTTCGGCTGGCCATAGCGATCCACGCGACCCTCGCGCTGCTCAAGGCGGTTCGGGTTCCAGGGTAAGTCGTAGTGGATCACGGCATCGAACGCCTGCTGCAGATTGATCCCCTCGCTCAAACAATCGGTCGCCACCAGAAGGCGGCGCGGGCTGTGCTCAAGCTCATCGATCAGCACCTCGCGCTCCTCTTCGCTGCGTTCGCCGGTTACAGCCAGGATGCGCAAGGCAGAGCCGTACCCCTTGATCCGGCTCTGCAATTCGGCGGCGAGGTAGTTGGCCGTCGCGATATAGCGGCAGTAGACAATCGGGCTGAACCCGTCGCGGAGCAACTCCTCAAGCAGTGGCACCAGCCGCAGCAGCTTGGGGTCGGCGTTGCCCTTCAGTGCGGCGGCGCGCACCGCGAAGCGGTTCAGTCGGTCGCGCTCCGAGCGCGGGCTACCCTGCTCGACGACCTGGCTCGGCTCGATATCCTGCGCAAGCTGCTGGTCGGTTGGATCATAGACATAGCTGCTAAAGAGCTCATCACTCGCGGTCGCATCCAGATCGTCATCAGCTGTGATCGTCGGCTCGGATCGCGAGCGCAGCGCCCGTTCGGCAGCGGCCGGGCTGCTCATCACACAGCGCAGGAGCGCGAGTGCCGCCCAGTAGCGCGCCCGCTGACGCCACGAACGCTGTGCGCCGATTCCTTCGCGCACCAGCTCGCGAGTGAAGGCATAGACATCATTGAACAGCTTGCGATACTCCGAGGTACGCGCAAGCGAATAGGTCACATCGTCGGCCGACTCACGCAGCGGGAAGGGGGTAACATCATCATCACCCAGCCAGCGCTGGACATCGGCGCGGCGGCGCTGCACAAAATGGCGTGCCAGGTCATCGCGTTCACGCTCGCCGAGGTGTTCCATGTCCAGCTGGGCGAACGATGGGCGCAGCAGCGCGAGCAGCGATTTGAAGGCATCCTCGATACCGCTATGGGGTGTAGCGGTGAGCAGCAGCACATGACCATCGGCTTTCGTCGCCAGCTCGTGTACCAGGGCATAGCGTTGCTGATTGCCGCTGCCGCCGGCATCGGTCGCGGTATGCGCCTCATCGACAATCACGAGTTCGGGGTGGGTGCGCAGAAAACTATCGCGACGCAGGTCACTCTTCACATAATCGATACTCGCAACCGTGAAGGGGAAGTATTCGAAGATACTGGTATCGCGGCGCGGCAGGCTGCGCTCCAACGCGGCGGCGGTACTTGAGCGCACAACCACGGCATCGATCGCAAACTTCGTTTGCAGTTCGCGCTGCCACTGATCGCACAAATGTGGCGGGCAGAGCACCGTCAATCGTCGAATCTCGCCACGGTCGAGCATTTCGCGGGCAATCAGCCCCGCCTCGATGGTCTTGCCGATCCCGACATCATCGGCGATCAGCAGGCGCACCGGGTCGAGCCGTAGCGCCATGATCAGCGGTACCAGCTGGTAGGGGCGTGGGCGAATGCCAAGGTGCCCAAGTGATCGGAACGGCCCCGCACCACTGCGCAGTGTCAGGCGTGCCGCATCATGCAGCAAGCGCCCCGACACAAAATCGCCGGCAGCTGCGGGATGCGGCAGGGCAAATGCAGCCGACTCGATCAGGTGCCCCTCGACCGGCAGGTAGATGCCGCATGTCTCGGCTTCGATACCGCCAAGCGGCCGCAGCAGCAGAACATCAGGTGCGTCCGAAGGGAGCACCACCCACTCACGTTCGCGACAACGAACCAGCGAACCGATCTCAAAGCGGGTCATAGGCTACCTCTTTGCCGAATCTCTCCAGAAGCTCTTATTCGCCAGCTGAGCACCAATATCATCATGTGCCGAAAGCACGACCACCGTGCCGCCCGCATCTTCGATATCGTCGCGCATTGCGGTAATCTCTTCACCCGGCTCGGGGCAGAGCAGGTAGAAAGAGGGCGCGTAGAACAGGTGTGGCCGATGCCCGTGTTTTTCCGGCATCAGCGCATCCGGCTCGCGGCCGCCATTGGCACGGATGTAGGCCAGGGCGCGCTGTGCCGCCGGGCCAAGCGCTGCGGCATCGAGCCCACCGCCCACCACCGTGCCGCCGCTGCGCCCACCGCCCTGCACCACCGGCAGGGTCGCGAGAGTACGCAACAGGGCTGCGATCGTATGGCGGTTGATCATGGCATGAAACGCCTGATTGGTAAACGAAAGCAGGCAGCGGTAACAGGCCCGGGCGCAATCGTGATCTTCGGGCAGTGCGGTATCGAAATGGCAGATCTCAAGCGCACTGCGCGCCACCTGCAACAGCGCATCCGGCTCCTCGACAAGCCGGCGCAGCACACCTGCACCACCCTCGGCCGCCTCCCAGAAGAGAATACGCCGGCGCAACCCCTCGCCGAGAATCTCCGAGTTCAGCTCCTGTTCCTCAAGCTGGAACAGCGCCTCGATTCCGCGTTGCAGTGCATACTGCAGGCTGGTAATCATCTCATTATCGCCGGCGATCGCGGCGCTCGGTGCAATAATCAGCAGATTGCGCGTATCTTGCACCACCAGCTTGATCCCCTGACGCATTCCCTCTTCGCCGCGGCCGTCGCCATTGTCGCCGATCACATCCGGTTTCCGGCCCCAGTTACCGTTCTGCGGATCGAGGGCAAACCCCTCTTGCCGGGCACGCCGCCAGCCATGATTGACGCGCCAGATCGTCGCCGCCGGGCCGTAGGTCAGTGTCAGTGGCGGTTCACCCGCCGGCGCGGCCTCGAAGCGACGCAACCCGCCCTGATCGCGCGAGAACTGGTAGTGGGTTGTGATCGTAAACCCTTCGCGCAGCCGTTCTTCCTCTTCGCATGTAATTCGGGCGACCCGCCGGGTAAGGGCGGTGGTCATTTCGAGCAGTAATGGCAACATCCTGACATGGCCACCGTCGAGCTTCGCCCCGCACTGTTCGCCCAGATCAACCTCGGCATCGCGGTGAAAATAGCCGCAGAGGCTGCACGCCTTGGCCCGTGTGAGCGCCTGCTGCGCACCGCCGGCCGGCAGCTGGGTGCGCGTCACGATATATTTGCGCCCTTCGTGGTAGATCACATTCTGCGGGCCGAACTCGGTGAGTGCCTGGAAGCGCGGCCGCGAGAGGAAGGTGCCCTCGTTGTTGCCGGTACCGAGGAACGCACGCACCGGCAGGCGGGGGAAGTTGTACCCCGGCAAAAAACCTTCGCTTGCCAGATACCGATACGGGTAGAAGTCGCCGTCGCCGCGCCGCGATCCCTGGGTGTTACACAGCAGCGCAATCTGCCGTTCGGCCTCGTCGCGCTGCCGGCGCGCATCATCGGTTGCACGTGGATCGACGATCTGCTGATGCGAGCGCCGGATCATCTGATCCGCCCGGTTGAACTGCATATTCGCCGCAGTATACAGCTGCCGCCAGCGATCGAAAGCCCGATCAAAAGCCACCGCCGCATGTGCCAGCGCCTGCTGCAACCAGGCGATATCAAACCAGCGTGCATGCTCAAGATCGGCCGGGCGCGCCTGTGTCATGCGCTCACACGCCTCGATGCAGCGGTCGAGGGTGGCCTGCGGCAGTGCGATCTGCGTCGCGATCTCGGCGCGCAGTGGTGCCCCTGCCGCGCCGGTATCGAGCAGGTTGAGGATCGAGCGTGAAAGATCGAGCCCGGTTGCCGCCAGCCAGACGGCGTGGATGTGGGCGCGCACCAGATCTTCGTTGGCGAGTTCGATCTGTGGCGCGGCAACTGCGCCGGCCACCATCTGCAGCGGGCGCTCGAAGAAATACCGATCATGGCCGTTACCCGTTGCGCAGTAGGTCATGACCAGTGCCGGCTGGCCGCTGCGCCCGGCGCGGCCGCTGCGCTGCGCATAATTCGCCGGGGTTGGCGGCACATTGCGCATATGCACCACATTCAGATCCGAGATATCGATCCCCAGCTCCATGGTCGGCGAGCAGAAGAGTACCGGTAGCTCACCTTCGCGGAACTGCTCCTCACGCTTTTCGCGCTTCTCTTGCGGTACCTGGCCGGTATGTTCACGCCCCTCGATCGCCCGCAGGCTCGGCAGCGGGTTATCGTAGAATTCGCGGAAGAAAGCGTTGGCCCGGCGCTGGGTCGGTGTCGTGCCACGCATCCAACGGGCACGAATCCGATCCGGCTCCGGCAGTTCGCCGGTGCCGCGCCGCCACAACAAGGCATCGTGGCGAATCTGCACCGGCTGGGGTGCCGCCGGGTCGAACTCGGTCAGAATATTGGCCCCCGCCAGCACCGCCAGCAGAGCGTACAGCAGCCGTTCGTAGGCATCTTCGTCGAGTGGGAAGGTGCCGGTGGCCTGATTTGCCCCCCACGACTCCGCCGCATTCAGGAAGCGGCCCAACGCCCCACGCGGCGAGAGGGTGCGCCTGTTTGCCGGCAGTGCCTCCTCGCTCGGCACGACGAACCATGTCGCATGCCGCAGATCCTGCTCCTCTTCGTCGGCGAAGGTCCATGGCTCATCCAGATGTTGATTAACCCGCCGCACCAGGTCACGCTGCTTGTCGGGATCCAGGCAGGGGGCATCGAGTGCCAGTTCGCGCCGCATGTGTTCGAGCATGGCACGGATGGTATGCTCGCGCTGTACCGGATCACAGGCGGCCAGGATCGGGTGCACTTGCCATGGGGCCGGATCATGGCACAGTTCATGCAGATCGAGGTAATCGAGCACCAGCAGACCGCACTGTTCGAGGTTGGGCTGGGTGATACGCCAGCTGCGCCGCAGATCTTCGTACATACGATATTCGAGCAGTGCCGCCAGGGCCTCTTCGCTGCGCCGTTTTGCACCGCCATAACTCGCCACATTCCGCGCATACACCTCCTGCGGCAGATCGAGCGTCCGCACCACCGCACCAGCCAGCGTCAGGTATGTCAGCGGCTCGCCGGCAGCAGTATCGGCGAGCGCCCGCGCCACTGCCGAGCGTACTAGCGCCACCCCGGCGAAATCGTTAAAATGGCCGGCCTGGAGCGACGCATCCTGGCGGTTGTCGGTGAAGCTGAGCAGCTTCTGCGCTTTCGGCTGCAGATCGGTGCGCCGCATCGCGTCGATGGTCGTCGTCGAGAGCAGTGTCGTCGCGGTGCTGCGCCCCTCACTGCTCAGTCGCGCCAGTTTGCGGAAGTCATCCCTGTCGCGCCGGGTATAGACCACACCACAGCAGAGGCAACTGAGAAATGGGGTCGGCACAAACCAGCCGGTAATCGTTGGTGTCGCCGAACCCGTGCCGACCGTGCCGTCGGCGGCGACTGCGAGGCGGCGGGGGATATAGGGGCGAAAATCACGCTTGATCGAGCGGCCGCGCCTGGTGATGGTAAACCAGCCGTCGGGCAGGCGCTCTTCGTGCTGCTCGTCCCATACATCCTCGCCAAGCAGCAGGTAGCCGGCCTCCGCCGGTTCGGCCACATCCTCGCCGCGCGACAAAGGCGTGCGTGGTTCGATACGGCGTTCTGCAGGGTTATAGCTGACCATCGCATAGTGCTGGCCGCACTCGCGGCAGAACACCAGCGGAAACAGCAGCCGATCACCAGCGGGGCCGGCCACATAGCGCTGGCCTTCGAGGGTCAGGCGGCGATATTGCGCGGGTTCGAGCGTGCTATAGACGGCACCGCCCTGGGCGATGAACTGATGCAACTTGAAAGCAAACCCCGGTTTGTCGTCGGGGCCGCGTACAGTGCTGCCAAGCCGAAAAACCGCCTGCACCTGTTGCAGGCAGATCGCCGGATCGATCCCGGTCTGGATGGCGAGTTGCACCCCTTCGGCGAGGGTGCGTGGCCGTGCGCGGCGCAGCGTGCCTTCCTGTTCTTCGAGGCTGAAGGTCTGCTCGATCCAGGCCGCGAGCGGATGCTGCTGAAAAGCCGGCCAGTCGAGGGATGCGGGCAGCGGCGTGAGCAGCGCCCGGCGCAACTGCTCGGTCGTCGGCCGGTTGAACGAGGGCACCGCATGGGTGAGCGTCTCT
>CALLZL010000713.1 GCA_937859575.1 uncultured Chloroflexota bacterium | reverse complement strand
CCTGACACTGCGCAGAAACGCGGCACTGCCGCCGGTTCGCATCAACTCGTCGTCCATCCCGATGCCCAGCAGATTGCGCAACTCGACACCCTGCGGCAATGCCCAGCGATTGCGAATATCGCGCTCGCGCCTGGCATGGTAATGGCCGCCATCGACCGTCGCCACCAGTGCAAGGCAACCGGCGGCTTCGGCACGCCGCATGATCCGCTCGGTCACGCCACGGCTGTCGTAGCAGTAGAACTGGAACCAGCGCGGCCCACTGCTCGCGGCTGCCACTTCATCGATGCTATGGTGCGAGCCGGTGCCGAACACCGCTATTGTTCCGGCCGCCGCCGCCGCTCGCGCAACCGCCAGTTCGGCATCGGGATGCACCATGCGATGATGACCAGCCGGGGCAAGCAGCACCGGCAGAGCGATCTGCTGCCCGAAGAGGTGTGTCGTCAGATCGCGGCTGCGCACATCAACCAGCACCCGTGGCCGTAGCTGGATGCGGCGAAAGGCTGCCGTGTTCCAGCTGAGATTCTGTTCGTCTTCTGCGCCACCGGCGATATAATCCCAGACCAGCGGCGGTAATGCCGCACGCGCCAATGCCTCGAATTCGGCAAGATTGACTGGTTCCACTGGGATCCTCTCTTCCTCAGTATGCAGAGGCCATGCGTATCACTGGTATTCTTTTGCACCATATGCCATGCACGTCAGGTGAGAAACTGCAGCGCATGCAGTCGGGCCCGCTTCAGCCGCAGCCGCAATCGCACCGGCGTGCCAATGAGTGGCGTGAGATCCGCATCGCCACGCCAGCTCACTACCTGTGCCGGATTATCGCCGCTCACCGGATCACAATCGGCAAAGCTGTGCCCTTCAATCGGCATGCCTGCCGGGTCGGTCACTTCACAACGCACCTCACCACCAAAGCGTGTCCAGGCGTTCACCAGCAGCCGAGTGCCGCTTACCTGTAATACATAGGTTGCACATTGGCCTTCGTGCTCGGCCTCAAGCGAGGTGATACCATCCGGCCGCCAGACAGCCCGGCGCAGCAGGCCGGCATCGGGTATCTTCCGACCAACAGCAAAATGACTCTGGTTGTGCGTCCAGCGTTTGGGTCCGATTGGCAACGACCATTCGCCGGGGCGGGTTGCAATCAGGCCGCATCCGGCATACACCCCACCTTCGCGGCCGCTCCCCGGCTCGCCAGCATCAATCAGCGGCGTTCGCCATGGCCGCTCCCAGCGATACCCGTCGCGGCTGGTGAGCAGGTGGATCTCGAGCAGATCGAGTGCACGCACGTAATAGGCCGGGAACATGAGATGTGCGTCACTCGTTCCGGGCCAGAGGGTATAGCCGTTGGTATAAATATCGACATCCGGCGTATCACTGGCCTGCGGAACAACGATCGTCTCGGGGGTTGGCCAGTGCCGGAAATCTTCCGTCTCGGCATAGGCAATCGCACGCCGCCCATGCACTCCCGGTGCATGCGCCAGGTGTGCCCAGCTGCGGAAGTAGCCGATATAGCGGCCACGGCGCTCATCAAAACGCACGACCGTCTGCGTATCGCTGATGTAGTTGTCGAGCAGCGGCTCAGGCAGTGCCTGCCAGCGCAACCCATCGGGCGAAACGGCACCAAACACCCGGTAACGCCCTTCCTCACGACCCATATGGATCAGTTTGTAGCGTTCAGCGGGCGGCGCACCTGGATCTTTGAAGACCGTCACTCCATGGGCACCACGGCCCAGTGCCAGGTCGAGACCGAACACCAGGTTGTTCGCGGTTGAACCACGAAAGTTCACCAGCCCGAGCTGCGGTTTGTGCCATCTGACACCGTCGGTCGATTCGGCATATGCCAGCATGGCCTTTAAATCATCGGTCGCCCCATCCTCTTTCGTCACGTGCGTTTCGTAATACAGACGCAGCCGGCCGTCGTCGTCGAGCAGGGTACAATAGACATTAATGAACGATTCCCACGGATGTTCCGGCACAATCAGCGGTGTCGGGTCGATCGTGGGTGGATGCGCCGCGATCCGAACCCCGTACGGCATCTCCCAGCTCGTCGGTTCGCCGCCCCACGCAACGCCATAACCCGGTTCGATCAGGCTCCAGTCAAGAAAGACATGCTTGTTGTTTCCGAGATTGAGTGGCATGGAGTTCTCCTATTGGCCGTCGGCACAACCTATCGGCGTCCATCTGCTGTCGGGCACACAGGCGCTGCACCCCCGCGTGCGCGGGGCAGTCGTCGGTATCCGACATGCCGCCCGACGCGCTGCGGCTGCACCCCCGCGTGCGCGGGGCAGTCGCTGTACCACAATCCGATCATGCGGGCGGGCTCTCGCCCCCCGAACCCCCCGCAAAGATGCGCGGTTCAAGATGTGTGGCTCGTTGCCATGCCCATGGCGCGCGGTCGCTGCGGCGCCGCGACGCGGTTCGGTTCTCGGTTCTCGGTTCTTCGGCTATTGGCTATCGGCGATGCGTCGCAACCTTCAACTCTGCGACGCCGCGCCGGGCAGGCTCTTCACCCTTCCCCCTTCACTCATCCCCCGTACCGCCGCAACCAGCCGCTCCTGCTCGGCCGCAGTATTGAAGACATGCACCGAAACTCTCACACTTGGTGTTGCCGCTTCAAACGGCGAGACGAGGATGCGAAAGTCGGTCAGCAGACGCTCGTAGATTGCACGACCGGGGATGCCGGGAATCTGGAAGGTGACGATCCCGGCGCGCTGTATGGCGGCGGCCGGCGTTTCGATGACCAGGCCGGGAATCGCCGCCAGCGCATCGCGCATTGCGCCGGTGCATGCGGCAAGTGCAGCGTACACCGCTTCCCAGCCGATCGCTTCCCACATGGCAAGCGCACGCCCCAACCCTGCCAGATCCGCCATGTTGCGTGTGCCGAATTCGAAACGCCGTGCGGTATCGTGCAGCACCATAGCACCCTGCAGATCCATCGACTGTTGCGACCGCGAGCCAAGCCACGAAGGGCGCAACCAGTCGAGCCGATCCCGGCGCACATACAGCCCGCCGGTCGCCTGCGGCCCGAGAATATACTTATGCCCGCTCAGCACATAGAACTCGCAGCCAATCGCCCGCACATCCACCGGAATGGCGCCAAACGCCTGCGCGCCGTCGAGCAGTACCGGCACGCCGTGCTGCTGTGCAGCAGCGACGATCGCCTGCACCGGCAGACGCCGGCCACTGCGCCGTGAGACATGGCTGAGGCTGACGAGACGCGTATGGCGATCCAGCAGGTGTACAAACTGCTGCATAAGCAGCGCATCATCGTCGCCGTCGATATCGAGAAAGATCAGGCGCACACCCGACTGCCGGGCGATCTGATACCAGACAACCCGGTTGCCGGGGTGTTCGTGGTTGCTCAGGATCACGGCATCACCCGGCTGCCAGTCGATACCGTTGGCCACAATGTTGATCCCGACCGTAGCATTTTCAGCCAGCGTCACCTCGGCGGTATCGGCACCGATTGCCCGCGCCAACCGTTCGCGTGTCGTCTCAACGGCTGCGGCAATTGGGGTGTGAATATGCGGTAGTGCCGGCCCCTGCGCCTGAAAGCGCAACCAGTGAATCACCTCGTCGATCACCGGCTGCGGCTTCGGTGAAAAACCACTGGTCTGGAAGTAGGCATATGCGTCGATTCCCGGCAATAGTGGGCGAAGTTCGCCGATCTGCATTGGTTTACGCCTCCAGAGCGATCCGCGCCCAGTACACACCCATCGCCCGCGCATCGCCGGCGTAGTAAATAATCAGCACATTGCCATCATCCAGCACTACCGGCGTCGGGTGCCCAAATGTCCAGATACTCATATCGGCCCAGTAATCGCCGAAGTCGCGCCGGCCGCCCATACCAGATTCCGCACCCTCACGCTCTTTACGGTAGAACTCCAACTCAGTGGAGATATTCCAACTGTGCCCGCCGTCATCGCTCAGCACCGCCCGCAGCCCCGGCGGATCATGACGATGCACATAGGCCGCCAGTAAACGACCATCCGGCATATAAAGCGGCGCGCAGATCTGGCCTTCGATGCCGGTTGCATATGGCGCGCTCCAGGTATGCCCATCGGCTGAGCCCCAGGCAATATGGATCGGTGCATCCTGCCCGCTGATCCGATCATGGCTCCAGAACATCGACACAAGTTGTGCGCCATCATGGCTGACGGCAACCCGCTGATCCCAGAAGAGCAACCGCCCATCCGCATCATGCGCCACCGTTGCATCGGCATGCCAGGTACGCCCACTATCGGCGGAAAAGCGCCGGGCGGCGCGATGTTTGCCGGGCCGTGTATCGCCCCAGTTCTTCCACGACTCATATGGCAATGCCAGGGTGCCATCGCCCAGCACCAGGATCGAACCGGTCGTGACACACCCTTCGTACGGGGCCAGCGGCACCTCGCGGAGATCATGCCAGGCGGCGCCATCAGGCGAATTGGCAACCATAACGCGCGCCGGCAACAGCCCTTGTGTCGCGGGGTCGGCCAACGGCCGCGTCGGGTCGGAGCGATCAATCCAGGTGAGCGCTCCGATCAGGCCACTTGCATACGGCGTAATACCCAGAGCACGCATCCGGCCACGGCCGGGCGGCCGATCGCCGAAGCCGCCAAACTGCATGCGCCAGCTTTCCCCGCCATCATCACTCAACATGACACGCACATCTTCATCGGCCGCGTCTTTACTGCTGCCGACACGAAACGCCGCCAGCAGCCGCCCGCCCGGCAGCAACGTCAGCGTGGGAAAGCTGGCAAAACGCACCGTGGCGGATGCCTGCGCCGCATCGTAGATCAGCCCTTGGGCAACCAACCGCATAACGCCCCCCTTCATCTACTGAAATGCACGCCGGTCAAGCTGATTGAGCAGCATCTCACCAGCACGGTAGCGCACCAGGTTCTGCAGAAACAGATCACGATAGCGCTCGCTGTCGTCGGGCATCACTCCCGCCATATGGGCCGTGATCGAGACCCGCGGCTGATTCCAGAGCGGCGAGTCGGGCGGCAATGGCTCCTGTTCGAAGACATCGAGGTAGGCATAGGCAATCTGCCGCGCATCAAGTGCCGCCAGCAACGCCGAGGTATCAACAACCGCACCACGCGCAACATTCACCAGAATGGCATCCGATCGCATCTGCGCCAGCGCCGCTGCATCGATCATCCCACGCGTTGCCGGGGTCAGCGGCACCGCCAGCACCAGTACATCTGCCACCGGCAATACCTCGTGAAGGGCCGCCGGGGTGATCACCTGCTCGGGGATACTCGCCGCCGGATCGCCGGCAGCGGGGTACGGCAGATAGCCACGGTATGGTCGCCGTACCCCATCCGGTGTCACCGCGATGATCCGCATCCCAAAAGCGCTCAGCAGCCGTGCCGTCTCGCGGCCGACCCCGCCGTACCCGACGATCAGCGCCATCTGGCCACGCAAACTTGGCCGCGCCATGGCACTGCGATCAGGCCAGCTGTGTTCGTGCTGCAACCGTTCAAAGGTACGCAGCTCTTTGGTGTGGTACAACACCCGTGCGACGACATGCTCGGCGATATAGACGGCGCTGATACCGGCGGCACTCGAAAAGAGGATCTCGCGTGCAGCCAGCGGGTGCCCGATCAGCTGATTGGCCCCCGCCGAAAGCAACTGCACCCAGCGCAACCCGCTGCAACGCTCCAGTGCCGTCGGCAGCGCATCGGTCACCAGTATTTCGGTATCGCTCGTCATCGCACGGTCGATCTCGGGCGCACTGTAGCCGCAGAATGCAACCCGCAGGCCGGCCGGCAACCCGGCCCACTCTTCCGGCGCATGGGTCGTGATCAACACATTCACAGCATTCTCTCTTTACAACTGGTGTGCGGCACCGGCAACAACGCAAGATCGCGTGCCACGAACTGTGCCGCACCGGTATACCAGCTACACATCACCATTCGATCCCGTTGGCACGCCCGCGCCAGTAGACGAGTGTCGCAAAAGCCGGCGCATCCGAACTGATCGAGTCACGCATCCAGTGCAATTCGGGAATCCACTGCTGCCCATCCGGATCAACAAACCAGTGTAGCCGCTGGTTGTCGAGCCGCGCCAGCAGATCGCGTGCAAGTGTGAGCGCGCCCGGGCAGAGCGCCGGTGCCCGCAGGTGGCCGATCAGCGCAATATCGGCGATCCGTGCTGCCGCATCCCCCCAGCAGATCGCCGAGTCGTACCCCACAAAGAGCGAATGGCCGCTCTGCTCGGCCCATGCCCGCCGCTCGGGCGTTAATGGCCGTAGGATCGGATACCAGGTGTTACGCTCGAGATCGACTTGAATAAAGTAGTGCGATAGGAGATCCGGCCGCAATCCGAGCCGGCAGTGGTCGAAGTACCGTGCAATCGCCTGCTGTAAGAGCCCGCTCATCGATAGATCACACGGAAAGAGCCCTTCGGCCGCTGCGACCATCATCCACATGGCGGCACGGTTTTCGGTATTACGCACCACAAACGGGGCTCGTTCGGCATCATACACCGCGTCGCCAAGATCACGGTTGCTCTGTGCGGTGGCGATGTCGAACGCCCGGCCTGTTTCACCACGCAACTCGGCGAGCATGCGCGCCCGCTCAAGATCAATGCGCGTCTGCCAGGGGCCGGCCAGTGTCAGCAACCGCCGTGCTTCGTCAAGGTAGCGCCGGTCGGCGGTGATCTGGTAGGCAAGCGCATGCAGGCAAGCCATCGTCGGCGCATGATAGGCATCATCCAGAATGCGAAATCGCCGCTCGAAATAGGCGATTGTATAATCCCGTTCGCGCCACCAGTCGGCCATCGCCGGCAGCATGGCATCGATCCGCTGCCGCACATCTCGCCCGGCGATCTCACGATACGCCCACATGCCGAGGGTTGCCGCAATATACTGATCCGGGCTCGTCTCCTGGCTCAACTGCCAGTCGTACGGCTTACACAGAAACCCCGGCTCGCCGGCAGCTTCCGCCAGCGCGAAGATCGTATCGAGTGAATGAAACGCCGTGGCAGCATATGCAAGCGCCTGCTCATCGCCGGTCGCACGATAGCGCAGGCACTGCGACCAGAGGAAGATCCCCGATACCCACGGGCTATTTTCGCTGCTGCTGTAGCCGGCTGCCGAAAACCCGGCACGCGTCTGCGGCACCGACTGGCCGGCGAAGTCTTCCGGGCGAAACGGCCGCAGTGCATCGGCACCCCAGTACCAGTGCGAATACATCATGCCGTTGGCATGCACATAGTGCTCGCCGAGGAACTGCTGCAGCGCAGCAACCTTTGCGGCGATCGGCATGGCGGCATCGATCTGTAGCGCGATACTCGTCATGATGCTGGCTCCTGTGTGGCGGGAGGCACAACCATCACGCCCGAGGCGCGTTCGGCCAGGCCGGGCGGGAAGGGGAAGCGCTCGGCCAGCACCGCATCAAAATCAAACCCCAACCCCGGTGCCGTTGGTGCATACAGCAACCCATCGCGGATATCGAGCGGCTCGATCAGCGCCGCTGCCTGCAGCCCGGTCAGCTCACGCCCCATCTCAAGGCGCTCGACCGTTAGTGACGAGAGCGCAAGGTGAACATTCGAGAGGAAACCAGGGCCGCCGCACCACGAATGCGGCAAGACACTCAGCCCTTCTGCTTCGGCAAGCCGGATGATCGCCAACGCCTGGCCGAGCCCGCCAACATAGTTCACATCCGGTTGCAGCACATCGAGCGCACCCAGCATGGTAAAGATCTCGAACCCTTCGCGCAGCGCGAGGCTTTCGCCCAGAAAGAGGGCGGCGCCGAGCGTGACATAGAC
>CALLZL010000712.1 GCA_937859575.1 uncultured Chloroflexota bacterium | reverse complement strand
CCGCTCCCTCCGCCTGCTGCAACGCATGCCGCACGAAATCGCCGACGACACCCTGGGTGCCGATCCGCAGCGCGATAACTACCTCTACCAGCTCTGGATCTTCTTCGAGCTCGCCGACATGCTGCAGCGAGCGGGGCATCTGCATATGCTCGATGCACGCCCCGGCGCGATGCGGCTTGTATTTGCCTGGGGCGCAGCGGGGTGTACCTACGAACTGCGCCACGACCAGCAGGTGCCGCAGCCGGTGAGCCGCTGGCGTGCCGAACCGAATGCCAGGGATGTTCCCGGTGTGCGGCCTGATTTCTATCTGCAACGAGTGGCACCGGCGCCGGCCGAGCTGCGCGATGGTGCGGCCCTGCTGTGGCGCGAACCAGGGGTGGTGTGGGATGCTAAGTATTACCGCGAACGCGAGAGCGAGCGCACCCCTGCCACGCCGGTCAAACGCATGCTTGCCGATCTGGCCCTGCTCGGCGAAACGTATGGTGTGCTGCTCTTTGCCTTCCTGCGCGGCGGCAGCGATCTGGGCGAGCCCGCCCCGCAGCGGCTCACCCCCGCCCCCGGTGCCGACCAGACCCTCACCCCGCACGAGGTAGTGGCGTGCGAATTGCCGCCCATCCGCCATCACGCCGGGATTGCGGCTGCGCTGCACCGGCTGCTCGACACGGCCGACGCCCGTCTGCAGACGCCGCGCATCCCCGCCTGTCATGGCATCTTTCTCGATACCCTCAGCGCTGCCGAGCGTGGGATGCTGGTTGATCGTAGCGGCCATCCGCTGGGTGGCGATCCGGGCGAACTGCTGATCTGCCCCAAGCCGCATATCGGCCCGTGGCGCGTCGATCTGGTGAGCCGTGCCGTACACTGTTGTGCCGACGCCGCACTCTGCCATATCGCCGGCCGGCCGGGCGCGCAGAAACCAGTGCGCCCACCGCGTGATATCGACACACTGCTGCGTGAGATCGAGCATCTGCTGGCGCAGGGCGACGCCGCGCACCCAGATGACGAACTGGTGAGCGCGGTTGCCGAGCGGGTGCAGCGCCTCACCCGCCGCTATGCCGATTTCGCCGGCGTTGATCTGGAGTTCTACTACGAACGGGTTCGGTCACTCGGCATGCGCGAAACCTTCGACCGGCTCGCGGCAGCCGAACAGGAATCACTGGCACTGGCGATCTTTCTGACCGACCAGCTCTTCAAGGTACGTGCCAACGACTACTCGGCACCGGCGATTCATGTGTCGAGTGTGATCGAGATCGAAGTTAAGCGCCGTATCTTCAGTTGCCCCGGCCTCGAAGGTGATGCCGCTAATCCGCGCAAACAGACCCTCGGCCTGTTGCCGTATCTGCAGCGCCGCGATGATGCCCACGGCAACTGGGCGCGTATCAGCGCCTTTGTGGCTGCCCACTGGCGCGAGCGCCCGCTTGCCGATGATCCCGCCCGTACCATCCGCTTCGAAGATCTGCTCATCGTCGGCCTGCGGCGCATCAGCCAACTGCGTAACCACGCCGCCCACACCGAGCCGTTGCCGCGCCGATCCTACGACGAACTGCAGGATCTGGTGTTCCAGGGCGGGCGGCTCGGCCTGGGCGTGCTCAATACGTTGATCCTCGCCTGGCACGAATGATCGCGGCTGCGCGAATTCAGCGTATCAACACCAGGGTTCCTGCGGCGATCAGGCCGATGCCAAGGGCACCACGCAGATCGATCGGCTCATGCAGGAAGATCCACGCCAGCACCGCGATCAGCACGATACTGCTCTTGTCGATCGCGGCGACATAGGAAGTCGGGCCGACCTGGAGCGCCCGGAAGTAGGCCAGCCATGACAGGCCGGTGGCGATTCCCGAGAGGCCAAGCAGCACCCAGGTACGGGCCGAGAGCCCGCTGAGCGCGCTGAATTCGCCCCGTGCTGCAACAATCAGCCATGCCATAACAAGCACCACAATCGTGCGAATCGCGGTGGCCAGAGTTGAACTGACCTGCTCGACCCCCAGTTTTACCAAGATCGTCGTCAGTGCCGCGAAGAGGGCGGAAAGCAGCGCAAACCCCCACCAGGGCAATGATTCAAGGTTCATACATGCTCCTCGCCGATCAGGGCGTCAGGTTGTGGCGATACTGTACAAAGCCCGAACGCACGGCCACCCGATCATACAGCCGCATGGCAGTCGTGTTGCTTTCGTGGGTCAGCCAGTAGAGCCGGGCGGCGCCGGCAGTGCGGGCCGCAGCGGCCACGGCTTCGATCAGGGCGCGCCCGACGCCCTGGCCACGGGCTGCCGGTGCAGTAAACAGATCCTGCAGATAGCATGTGGGGCCGATCGCCCAGCATGTGCGATGGAACAGATAGTGCGAAAAACCAACCAGGGTCTCGCCGTCAAAGGCACCGAGCGCAAACATCGGCTCGGCCGGATCGTGGAAACGCTGCCACGTGAGCGATGTCACCTCGGGACCAAGATCAACATGATAGAAGGTCTGATACCCTTGCCAGAGCGGCTCCCACGCAGTATAGTCGTGGGGCACAAGCAGGCGGATGGCATCTGCCGGCATACTGGTCTCCTTTCGCAAATAGAACCTGGGTGCTGCTATCATACCAGTATGCTGCTTGCAGCGAAGCATCTCTTCGCGGAGCGGGCAGCGACGCCGGGCTGGCCCTTCGCCCTGTTAGCGATACGATCGGCGAGCATTCGGTTATCGTGTCGAAAGGAATGATCGAGCAGGAAGCCGCCCCAATATCACTCCCGGAAGTGTATACCGTGCCTATATTCTGCTGCGAACACGGCTGGTTGGGGGTGTCGAGCGCATCACATAGGCACCAGATGTCGATCGATTGGAGTTCGCTGTGATGACAATTGCCCTGCTGGCCGACTACCCGCAGCATTTGCCGACACTGGCCGGCTGGATCTACGATGAGTGGCACCGCCACCGGCACGGCGAGACGCTGGCGACGACGGTAGCCATGTTGCGCACTATGCTGCGCCGCGATGCGATCCCACTAACCCTGATCGCGCTAGACGATGCGGTGCCGGTGGGTACGGCCAGCCTCTACCTGCACGACATACCCGAGCGACCGGAGCTTTCGCCCTGGCTGGCGGCGGTGTATGTCATCCCCGCACGGCGGCATGCCGGGATCGGTGCGCAGCTCGTTCGTGCCGCCGAGGCGGCTGCACGCGATCTGGGGGTGGCTAGGCTGCACCTGTTCACCCCCGATCGCGAGGCATTCTATACATACCTTGGTTGGCATACGGTGGAACAAACGCATTACGATGGGCATGCCGTCGTTATTATGGCAACATCATTGTGAGATGACGATTCAACCGCAGAGCACGCAGAGGGACGCAGAGGAGGGGCGATTGTTCCTTTGTCCCTCTGTCCCTTTGTTCCTCTGTTCCTTTGTCCCTCTGTCCCTCTGTTCCTCTGTTCCTCTGTCCCTCTGTCCCTTTGTTCCTCTGTCCCTCTGTTCCTCTGTTCCTTTGTTCCTCTGTTCCTTTGTTCCTCTGTTCCTTTGTTCC
>CALLZL010000711.1 GCA_937859575.1 uncultured Chloroflexota bacterium | reverse complement strand
GCGCGGTGGGCCCGCCCAGCGCGAGGCGGCGGGCGGGCCGACGTAAAACCGCCGACACAACGAGTTGCAGCGCCTGCTGATGGACTTCACCAGCGAGATCGCCGGGACGCGGGTGCTCGACCCGGCATGCGGGTCGGGGAACTTCCTCTACGTGGCGCTGAAGCAACTGCTCGACCTGGAGAAGGCGGTCGGCAACCTGGCCGCCGACCTGGGCCTCACCCGACCCATGCCGATCGCGAGCCCGGAGCAGTTGCACGGTATCGAAGTCAACGAGTACGCCTACGAACTCGCACAGGTAACGGTGTGGATCGGCTACATCCAATGGCTGCGTGACAATGGCTTCGGGGAGCCGTCGCAGCCGATCTTGCAGCACCTCAACACCATTGAGCGCAAGGACGCGATCTTGGCGTTCGATGCGGCAGGGAAGCCAGTGGAGCCGGAGGGGCCCGGGGCGGTTGTTATCAGCGGGACCCCGCCGTTTTTGGGTGGAAATAAGGTCCGCAGGGAACTCGGCGACACCTACGTTGATTCGCTCTTTGCCCTTTACGATAGCCGTGTGCCTGCCTTTGCCGATCTCGTCTGCTATTGGTTTGAGCGGGCGCGAGCACTGATTGAGCAGGGGAAGGTACAGCGAGCAGGGTTGTTGGCGACGAACTCTATTCGTACTGGAGTTAATCGGCACGTATTGGAACGCATCAAACAAAGTGGCGATATGTTTATGGCATGGGCGGATAGACCCTGGATAGTTGAGGGTGCCGCTGTGCGGGTTACGATAGTTGGTTTTGATGACGGCAGCGATCTTGAGAAGAGGCTTGATGGAGCTCGAGTTCCAAGCATAACACCTGATCTGAGGAGTGATATTGATCTTACTCATGCAAAACGGCTGCGTGAAAATCTCGATATTGCGTTTATCGGTGACACCAAAAAAGGCAAGTTTGATATTCCAAGTCATATTGCTACGCAATTACTGAAGGAACCAATAAACATAAATGGCTGGTCCAATGCTGATGTAGTTCGCCCGTGGATCAATGGGCTCGACATCGCGCGCCGACCACGAGGGATGTGGATCATAGATTTCGGTGTCAATATGACGGAAGCTGATGCGGCATTGTATAAAGAGCCATATGAATATGTGCGACTCCATGTCAAGCCAGAACGTGACAAAGTTCGCAACCAGCTTGAGCGGCGTCAATGGTGGCTTCACGCACGGCCAGCACCAGATCTTCGCAATGCTCTTCGAAGCATAAATAGGTATATAGCAACCCCTCGGAACGGGCGGCATCGAATCTTTGTGTTTGTGCCGGTAGAGACACTTCCTGACGGGCAGATCGTAGCTATCGCACGAGATTCTGAGTATTGGTTAGGCGTTATGCACGGTCGACCACACGAGATATGGTCATTGCGCATGGGGAGTTGGCTAGGTGTTGGTAATGACCCCCGTTATACCACGACAACCTGCTTCGAAACCTACCCCTTCCCCTGGCCTCCCGGCACCGAACCCCACGGCGATCCGCGTGTCGAGGCGATCGCTGCCGCTGCACAGCGGCTCGTCGCGCTACGTGATGCGTGGCTCAACCCGCCGGATCTGAGTGAGGCCGAACTGAAGAAGCGCACACTGACGAACCTCTACAATGCGCGGCCTGCGTGGCTCGATGAGGCGCACCGCACGCTCGACGCCGCCGTCTTCGCGGCCTATGGCTGGCCGGCAGATCTCAGCGATGAGGAGATCCTCGCACGGCTGCTGGCATTGAACCTGGAGCGGGCAGCGGCGCAGGGTGGGACGGTGGCGGCGACCGACGATGAAGATACAGGAGACGCAGAGTGACGAAGCACCTCCCCGCTGACGATCCCGCTCGTGCGCTGGTCGAGTTGCAGCGTATGATCGACCGCTACCTCGGCGCATCGCCGACCGTGAGCGACCA
>CALLZL010000710.1 GCA_937859575.1 uncultured Chloroflexota bacterium | reverse complement strand
GAGGTCACATCGGCCCTGATTGGTGCCAGCCGCGTTGCCCAGATCGATGATGCCGTCGGCACCCTCACCAACCTGACCCTGAGTGCCGACGAGCTTGCGGCAATCGAAACCATCCTGGCGGGGTGAGAAGCAAAACGATCAACTCCGCGCCGAAGGAACCTGTATGCCCATACGCCTGACACGTGTGCTGTTGTTCTGCGTGCTGCTCGCCGGCTGCACGACGCCACCATCCGCCGTGCCGACCAATACCCCGGTCGCCGCCGCCACCCCGCTGCCGACGGCGACCCCGGTCGCCACCACAACCCCGCTGCCGACGGCGACCGCCCTGCGGGCCGCCGTACCGGTACGGGCCGATACCTACGAAGTGGTTGAATGCCGCTTTCCCCCCAGCCGGGGTGACGGTAGAATGTGGCGATCTGCTGGTGCCCGAAGATCGCAGCACACCCGAAGGGCGTCAGATACGGCTGCATGTCGCCCTGTTCCGCAGCCGCAGCGCCACCCCGGCACCCGACCCGATCATCTATCTCGAAGGCGGCCCCGGCGGCCATGCACTCGCCCGCGCCGAACTGGCCTTCAACGAATGGTTTGCCCCCCTGCTCGATGATCGCGATCTGATCATCTTCGACCAGCGTGGCACCGGGTTTTCCGAGCCTTCGCTGGCATGCGGCGAAATCACCGAGTTGGGGTTCGAACTGCTCGATAAAGATATCCCAAGTGCCGAGGCCAACCAGCTCTTTACCGCTGCGGCGCTGCGCTGCCGCGATCGCCTCGCCGGCGAGGGGATCAACCTCGCCATGTATAATAGTGTCGCCAGTGCCGCCGATGTTGCCGATCTGCGTATCGCCATGGGGTATGCCGAATGGAACCTGCTGGGGGTTTCGTATGGTACGCGCCTGGCGCTGACCACCATGCGCAACCATCCCCAGGGCATTCGCAGTGTCGTGCTCGACTCGAGTGTGCCGCTGCAATCACGCGAAGTCGAAACACCGGCCAACATGCAGCGCGCCTTCCGCACGCTCTTCGATGGCTGTGCGGCTGCTTCGAGTTGTGCGGCCGCCTACCCCGATCTCGAAGCCGATTTCTATGATCTTGTCGAACGCCTGAACCAGAACCCGGTGATTCGCCAGGCCAACGACCCACTCAGCGGCGAGCAGTATACTGTGTTGTTGAACGGCGATTCGATCATCAGCCTGACGGCTCAGGCACTCTATTCGAGCAGTATCATCCCGCTGCTGCCGATTGCGATCTATGGCGCGGCCCGCGATATCGATTACACCCTGTTTGCGATCCTTGCGGTTTCGGTCACAACGCAGAATGCCTATTTCAGCTACGGCATGCTCTATTCGGTGCGCTGCCACGAAGAGATCGCCTTCGAAACCCGCGAAGCCCTGGCTGCCGCCGATGATCCCTTCCCCGAACAACGCGGTGTCTTTGATGTCGAAACCTATCTGCCGGTATGTGATGCCTGGGGTGCGGGTGCCGCCGAGCCGATCGAGAACGAGCCGGTTGTGAGCGATCTGCCGGCTCTGGTGCTGGCCGGTGAGTATGATCCGGCAACCCCACCTGAAGATGGCCGTATCACTGCGGCACCCCTGAGCAACAGCCACTTCTTCGAGTTCCCCGGCCTGGGGCATGGCGTGAGCCTCGAACATAGCTGTGCGCGGCGGATCACACTCGCCTTTTTTGCCGACCCATCGCGAGCACCGCCGGCAACCTGTATCGCCAACCTGGCCGCCCCGGCCTTTATCGTGCCACGGCGCTAAAGTTGAAAGTGAACGTGCTTCAGAGTACAATACGGGGCCATACCGCCACATACAGCAGGACACCCCGTGATAACATATGATGAACTCGCCGCCGGCCTTGAAGATGCCTGGTTGATGGCCGGGCTGCACGATCACGCGATTATCGAGAATATTGCACCCGAAACCCTCGATCGCAGCTACCGGGCCGAGCTCTTCCCCGAACATCCCGAACCGATTGATGAGACCTCGCCGCCGCCATGGGTCGAGCTCAACTTCGCCTGGACACCGGCTCACCAGTTGCGTGCCGAAGGGCGCGATATTCCCCCCGGCCCACTCGAACTCGCCTGGACATACACCATCGATCTGCGTAGCGGCCCGGAGCGCACCGATGCCGAACTACTGCGTGCGTTTCATGGTGCGGTGCGGGCTGCACTACGCCGCATCACACCCGATGCACCCCAACCCGCCGAGTATATTGCCGTCGAGATCCGCCGTGGCTACCGGCCGGTCGGTGATCGCATGGCCGTCAGCTATATCCAGCTTGTCGGCACCAATGTGACCGATCTCGAAGATCTGTGGAGCGCCCGTGCCCCTGATTTCCTGCGCGAAGCCCTGCGCGAAGAGTTGCGCGTTGTCGCGGCACTGCTCCACGCTCTTGGCGAAACCTTTGCCCCCGGCGGGCTCGGTGGCTATCGCTCCGTCGATACCGCCTGATCGGCTGGGCCTTACCCCGCCCGTCATGCTGCGCGCAGCAAAGCAGCTCTTCGAGGAGAGGGAGGAGGTCGGGCTGCGCCCCTTCGCTCGGAGCCATCCTTCGCCGCTGCGCGGCTCAGGATGACAGCCAGACACGGAAGGCGCGGCGAAAGAGAATGCATACGCCCTATAGCGAAGTGCAGAATCATTGAACCATCCGAATCCTGGGAGTGCGGGCGAGACGCCCGCATGCGCGCAAGATGCGCGCGGTTCCAATAATCAACCATTCTGCACCTCGCTATAAGGACCTATGCAGCATACGCCACCGGCGAACAAAGAGATGGTATACTGAGCGCATCGGTAGCTGAGCCATGGATGGAGGAAACCTGTGCGGGAAGAGATACGCCGCTACTGGCTGTCACCGGCGATCCTTGCGGCGACGATCATCATCTGCGATCAGGTGTCCAAAGCCTGGATCTGGGATCGCCTCGGGCCGGTTGAGGGCACATCCGAGACACTGATCGAATCCTGGCTCAGCCTGACACTGGTGAAGAATACGGGTGTCGCCTTTGGCATGTTCCAGGGTATTCCGCACTTCTTTACCATCACCTCGATCCTGATCAGTATGGCGGCGATCTATTTCTACCGCTATCACCTGCCGAATACCCGACCGCTGATTCAGATCAGCCTCGGGCTGGTGGTTGGCGGCGCGATCGGGAATATCATCGATCGGATCCGCTTCGGCTATGTGATCGACTTTGTGCATATTGATTGGTTCCCCGGCATCTTCAATATTGCCGATAGCGCGATTACCGTCGGTGTGCTGATCCTTGCCGGCTACCTGCTCATCTTTGGCGATGCCGCTGAACGCAAGGCACCGGCCGATGATGCGCTGCTTGGCGATCTGCTCGGCCAGGATCCGCCGCAGAGCGGGCGCAGCTAGCCGTGCTCGCCTACAGGAGCTGCGACGTGGGCACGCAGACGGTACAGTTGATCGTTGCAACAGACGAACAGGGCACCCGGCTCGATCGCTATGCGGCCGAGAAGGTTGCCGATCTTTCTCGATCCTATGCGCGCCAGTTGATTGAAGAATCGCACATCCGCCTGAATGGTGGCGATGCACGCAGCGATCAAACCCGAATCGGCGCCGGCGTCGC
>CALLZL010000709.1 GCA_937859575.1 uncultured Chloroflexota bacterium | reverse complement strand
TGGCCGCAATACTCCTTCCGAATCGGGCAGCAGGATCGCAATCCGTGCGGCAAAAGCACCGCTGGTATATTGCACGGCGACATTCAAGAGATTGGTGGTACCACGTGTACTGGCATAGCTGCGGCTGAGCATATACAGGGCGCTGGTATGC
Organism: uncultured Chloroflexota bacterium; assembly: GCA_937859575.1. Classification (GTDB taxonomy): domain Bacteria; phylum Chloroflexota; class Chloroflexia; order Chloroflexales; family Roseiflexaceae; genus CALLZL01. The sequence continues at coordinate 3,657 of CALLZL010000709.1, read as the reverse complement.
TGTTCGCGCTGGATGGCGGTTTCGGCCTGCCGGTGGGTACGGGCGGTGAGTGTGCTGATAACGAGGGCAACCAGCAACATCACCATCAAGGTGAGCACAATGCGCGGATCATCAACAAACAGGGTCAGGTAGGGGGTTGTGAAGAAGAAGTTGAGGCAGATAACACTCAAGATCGACACAAGCACCGAAGGGCCGCGCCCAAAGCGAATCGCAACCAGTACGATGCCGGGAAGATAGATCATTGCAAGGTCGGAGACATTGATATACGGGTAGATAAGCACGGCCAGGCCGGTGCATCCCAATGCAACCAGCCCGGCCCACAGGTAGGCACTACGGGCGCTGCTACTGCTAAACTCCGGCCGCACGACAGGTGCCGCGGTACCGGCATCGCCGGTAATAACATAGACATCAATAACCCCCGAGCCGCGAATGATCTCATCGACTGCCGAGCCAAATACGAGTTCGCGCCAGCGAGGGTTGGCCGGTTTACCAACCACAATCTTCGAGACATTGCGCTGCGTGGCGTAGCGTAATACCGTCTCGCTGACCCGTGCCCCACTGAGAGTGACGGTTTCGGCACCGAGGCTCTCGGCCAGCCGTAGATTCTGGATCACTACTTCGCGCTCGGTTGGGGTTGCCCGCAGCAGATCGGGTGTTTCGACATACAGGACGATCCATGGTGCGCGCAGCCGGGTTGCCATGCGCCGGGCGGTGCGGATCAGGCGGCTGGCGGCCGGGTTTGGGCCGATCCCCACCAGAAGCCGTTCGCTCGCCGGCCATGGTTCGCGGATGGCGTGATCCTGCCGATAGCGTTCCATTTCGGCATCAACGCGATCAGCCACGGCACGCAGCGCCAGTTCACGCAATGCATGCAGGTTGCCGGTACGGAAAAAGCTGCGCGCCGCCTGCTCGGCCTGTTGCGGCAGATAGACCTTGCCTTCCCGCATGCGCTGTTGGAGCTGGTCGGGGGTCAGGTCGATCAATGCAATGGCATCGGCCTGCTCAATCACCGAGTCGGGAATGGTTTCGCGCACAATCACACCGGTGATTTGTGTGATGATATCGTTGAGGCTTTCAAGATGCTGCACATTAACGGTTGTATAGACATCAATGCCGGCAGCGAGCAGTTCAAGCACATCCTGCCAGCGTTTCGGATGCCGTGACTCGGGGGCATTGGTATGGGCAAGCTCATCGACAAGGATGAGCTGTGGCCGGCGAATGAGCGCGGCATCGAGATCGAACTCGTGCAGCGTGACCCCACGATACACGATCGTGCGGCGCGGCAGCACCTCCAGCCCGGCGAGCATGGCTTCGGTTTCATCACGGTCGTGGGTTTCGATCACCCCTGCAACGACATCAATCCCCTCGGCATGGCAGGTGCGGGCCGCTTCGAGCATGGCGTAGGTCTTGCCGACGCCGGCAGAGGCACCAAAGAAGATCTTCAGTTTGCCGCGAGCCTGGCGGGCTTCATCGGCCTTCCAGCGTGCGAGCAGTGCATCGGGATCCGGTCGTGTGTGCATATGGTTATTGTAGTGCATCAAGTGCCAGGTTTAATGTCAGGACATTCACGCGTGGTTCGCCGAAGATCCCCAGCCAGCGCCCTTCGGTGTGTGCCTCGATCAGCGCCTGGATCTGCGCCCGATCCAGCTTGCGGGCTCGGGCAACGCGCTCGGCCTGGTAGATCGCGGCCGCCGGGCTGATATGCGGATCCAGCCCACTACCTGATGCGGTCACCAGATCAACCGGGATCGGCTGTGTATTGGTGGGGTCGGCCGCATGCAAGGCAATCATCCGGCGTTGCGCCTGGTCGATCAGCGCACTACTGCCTGGGCCATAGTTCGAGCCGGCCGAGGCAGCTGCATTATATGGAAACGGGCTGGTTGCCGATGGGCGACCCCAGAAGTAGGCCGGGTTCGTGAAGGATTGGCCGATCAACGTCGTACCACGGATCTGTGATCCTGCAACAATCAGCGAGCCATTGGCCTGGGTGGGCAGCAGGATCTGGGCTATGCCGGTGATCGCCAGAGGGTAGATCACCCCGGTGATCAAGGTTAATACAAGCAGTGCCATTATTGCCGGGCGCAATTGTGCGGTTACCGGATTCATCACATTCACCTTCTGTTTTACACCAATCCGAGCATGGCCAGACATGTATCGATCAGCTTGATCCCGATGAACGGTGCCAGCAAGCCGCCCAGGCCATAGATCAGCAAGTTCCGGCGCAGCAGGGCGGCTGCACTCGTGGCGTGGTAACGCACACCGCGCAGCGCCAATGGAATCAGCAGCGGAATGATCACGGCATTAAAGATCACAGCGGCGACAATCGCGCTCTGCGGTGTGCTCAGCTGCAGAATATTGAAGAGTGCCAGTTGTGGGTAGGTTGTTGCAAAGGCGGCCGGGATGATTGCAAAATACTTGGCGATATCATTGCTGATCGAAAAGGTCGTCAATGCACCACGGGTGATCAACAGCTGTTTGCCGATCGCCACCACCTCGATCAACTTGGTAGGGTTGCTATCGAGATCAACCATATTCCCGGCCTCTTTCGCCGCCTGGGTTCCCGAATTCATTGCCACGGCAACATCGGCCTGGGCCAGCGCCGGCGCGTCATTGGTGCCATCGCCGGTCATGGCTACCAGCCGGCCACCGGCCTGATATTCACGAATGAGTTGCAGTTTCGCTTCGGGCGTCGCTTCCGCCAGAAAATCATCGACACCGGCTTCCGCAGCGATCGCCGCCGCTGTCAGCGGGTTGTCGCCCGTGATCATGATCGTCTTGATGCCCATGCGTCGAAGCTCGGCAAAGCGTTCTTTGATACCCCCCTTCACGATATCTTTGAGATGCACAACACCCAATACATGCCGGCCTTCGGCGACTACAAGTGGTGTGCCGCCCTGACGGGCGATCCCCTCTACCTGTTCGCGCACATGCGATGGGAAGTTCCCCCCCTGCTCGTGGACAGAACGCTGGATCGCATCGGCTGCACCCTTGCGGATCTGGCGTTCATCAAGATCCACACCACTCATCCGGGTCTGGGCACTAAAAGGCACAAACGTCGCCCCTAGCTCGTGGATGTGGCGTTCGCGCAGGCCGTAGCGCTCTTTGGCCAGCACCACAATGCTGCGCCCTTCGGGGGTTTCGTCGGCGAGCGACGCGAGTTGTGCCGCATCGGCGAGCTGTGCTTCGCTGATCCCGGCAGCTGGCAGGAATGCGGTCGCCTGGCGGTTGCCCAGTGTGATCGTGCCGGTTTTGTCGAGGAGCAATACATCGACATCACCGGCGGCCTCGACCGCCCGGCCCGAGGTGGCGATCACATTCCGCTGGATCAAACGATCCATGCCGGCAATTCCGATCGCGCTGAGTAGCCCACCAATAGTGGTCGGGATAAGGCAGATCAACAGGGCTACCAGCACGGTGAGGGTTACCGGTTGACCGCCGGATTCAGCGGCGCTATAGTTCGAAAAGGGCAGCAGGGTGACAACCGCCAGAAGTAGTTCGATGCTCAGTGCAGCGAGCACAATGCTCAGTGCTAGCTCGTTGGGTGTCTTCTGGCGTCTGGCACCCTCGACCATGCCGATCATGCGATCGAGGAAGGTTTCGCCGGGATTGCTGCCAACCTGGATGATCAGCCAGTCGCTCAGAACGCGGGAGATCGGA